>JBDSEW010000417.1:0-4255 GCA_039919825.1 Chitinophagales bacterium
GGGTGATAAAAGCACAGATACACGCGGGTGGAAGGGGCAAAGGCGGTGGCGTAAAAGTAGCTACTTCATTGGATAAGCTCAAGGAGAAAGCGGAACAGATTATGGGAATGCAGTTGGTGACACCTCAAACCGGCCCTGCAGGAAAAAAAGTAAATAAGGTATTGATTGCCGAAGATGTGTATTACGGCGATGAAAAAGACCGCAAAGAATTTTACATGAGTGTGCTCCTGGATCGTGAGCAAAAAAGAAATGTAATTATCTATTCTACTGAAGGAGGAATGGATATAGAAGAAGTTGCAGCCAAAACCCCTGAAAAAATTCACAAGGAATGGGTAGATCCAAAAGATGGATTGCATCCTTACCAGGCCCGGAAAATTGCTTTTAACCTTGGATTATCAGGAGATGCATATAAAAATATGGTGTCCTTCATTACCAAAGTTTATACGGCGTATGTTGACCTTGACGGAGCACTCATTGAAATTAACCCTACCCTCAAAACTTCAGATAACAGGATCATTGCAGTGGATGCAAAGGTGAAAGTAGATGACAATGCATTATACCGTCATAAAGAATACGCTGACCTCCGTGATGTAACCGAAGAAGATCCAACTGAAGTGGAAGCAAGCAGGTACAATCTTAATTTCATTAAGCTTGATGGCAATGTAGGGTGTATGGTAAATGGTGCAGGCCTTGCTATGGCCACTATGGACATGATTAAGCTTGCCGGAGGATCTCCTGCCAACTTTTTGGATGTCGGAGGAACAGCCAACGCACAAACGACAGAAGCGGGCTTCCGTATCATTCTTTCTGATCCGAATGTAAAGGCAATACTCATTAATATTTTTGGTGGCATCGTCCGTTGTGATCGCGTGGCACAGGGAATAGTGGATGCCTACAATAATATTGGCAGCATCAATGTTCCAATCATTGTGCGGTTGCAGGGAACCAATGCAGAATTAGCCAAGGAATTAATAGATAAATCAGGACTCAAGGTTTTTTCAGCCATCGAACTCCGGGAAGCCGCAGAGTTGGTGAACAAAGTGATTGCCGCTTAAACTAAGTTGCCCGGATTGGGATTGACTTCTACCGGCAATTGCTTCAATTTAATAGTAAATAAATATCCGTTGTTACTTAAAATACATCCGAACAGAATCAGTGAGCAGAAAATCAATATGGTTGTTGATGAGTTGAAGAAAGGAGGACTGGTTGTGTTTCCGACAGATACAGTGTATGCCTTTGGTGGTGACTTGTTTCAACCAAAAGCGATTGAGAGGTTGATCAGGATGAGCGGAAAAAAACGTCCGGACTTCTCTTTCATCTGCAGCGATATTGCCCAGGCCCAGGAATATACTTCAGGGTTGGATACGCCTGTATTTAAAGAGATGAAAAGATTGTTTCCCGGTCCGTATACAATGATCGTGAATGCTTCACCCCAGGTAGCGCGTTTTTTTCAAACCAACAAGCGAACTGTTGGTATTCGCATTCCTGACAATCAAATTGCCCGCGCTATTGCCAAAGCACTGGGACATCCTATCATTTCTACGTCGTTGCACGATGAAGATGTTATCCTGGACTATATAACCGATCCAAGGGAAATTGAAAGCAGGTTTCACAGCCAGCTTGCTATTGTGATAGATGGAGGTGCAGGTGGAAACTTACCTTCTACAGTAATTGATTACACACAGGATGAACCGTTGTTGCTACGGGAAGGAATAGGAACCTGGTAAGAAGAGAAAAATAGGCTGGAGATTTTTCATCCAGCGTTAAATTGAACAGTTTAAAATTTTAACACATTAAAATATTAACTCCGGTTCCGATGCGATTCAATAAAGCCGTTATCTTTCTCTTGTTTTCTTGTTTGTCGACAGGACTATTAGCACAGAATGCAACAGTCCGGGGACTGGTGTTTGAAAAAGCAAGTGGTGAACCGGTTATCTACACCAATGTATTACTTAAAGCAACCAGCATGGGGGCGCAAACAAATGAAGATGGTCTCTATAATATAGTGAATGTTCCTCCTGGATCATATATGATCTTCTGCACTCAGTTAGGTTTTGATACAGTAGAGATTCCTATTACCGTGAGGCCCAATGAAATTCTTAATCAGAAAATATTTTTAGAGAAATCAGCTATCGAACTCGAGAATGTAAACATCAGTGCGGTAAGGGAAGAAAAGAAAACAGAGACTGCAGTATCTATGACCAGGATTACCTCTAAAGATATATCCCGGATTCCTGCCATTGGGGGAGAAGCAGATCTTGCCCAATACCTGCAGGTGTTGCCGGGTGTGGTATTTACAGGTGACCAGGGTGGAGAGCTCTACATTCGCGGAGGCTCACCGATTCAGAATAAGGTGTTGCTCGACGGGATGACCATCTACAACCCATTTCACTCTATTGGATTGTTTTCTGTATTTGAAACTGATATCATTCGCAATGTAAAAGTATTTACAGGCGGCTTTAGCGCCGAATACGGTGACCGGCTTTCAGCAGTATTGGATGTAACGACACGCGATGGTAATAAAAAACAATTCGGTGGCAAGGTTGCTGTGAACCCGTTTCTTTCCAAAGTAGTATTGGAAGGACCCTTAAAGAAAATTAATGAATCCGGTTCAAGCGTCTCCTACATGTTCACAGGAAAGAGTTCTTACCTCGATAAATCCTCCAAGCTTTTTTACAGCTACATAGATACCGGTGGATTGCCCTATAGCTTTACAGATCTCTATGGTAAAATATCCCTCAATGCAGCAAATGGAAGTAAATTAAGTTTCTTCGGATTTAATTTCAATGATCATGTTAATTATCAATTCGTATCTGACTTTGACTGGAAATCCTACGGCTTTGGTACCAACTTCGTAATTGTTCCGGGTGGATCCAAGGTGCTGATTGGCGGTACCATATCTTATTCTGACTATAATATCTCATTGCAGGAAGCTGATGGCAAACCACGAACCAGCGGCATTAGTGGTTTTGACCTGAATATAGACTTCACCTATTTCGTGCCCAACGGTGAACTAAAATATGGTTTTGATATAGGTGGTTTCAGAACAGAGCTGGAATTTTTTAATTCATTGGGATTGAAAATAGAACAGAACAACTATACGACGGAGCTGTCGGGATTTGTTGTATATAAACACATCTTTAATGAAAAGCTGGTATTGGAACCCAGCCTGAGGCTGCAGTATTATGCCTCTTTGCCTGCATTTTCTCCTGAACCCCGTATTTCGCTTAAATATAATTTGACCGATGCGGTGCGCTTTAAGGCCGCAGCGGGACTCTACTCTCAAAATTTCATCAGCACAAAATCTGACCAGGATGTAGTGAACCTGTTTACCGGCTTTTTGACTGCACCAGACGGACAGTTACTCGGAACTAATGGTGAACCGGTAAATTCCAACCTGCAGCGTGCTTATCAGGCTGTAGTGGGAATTGAGGCAGATCTCACCAGCAATATTGAGCTGACGGTTGAACCGTATTACAAGCATTTCGGTCAGTTGATCAACATCAATAGGAATAAGCTGTTACCCACTGATCCCAACTTTGAGGTGGAAACGGGAGATGCTTATGGGTTGGATTTTTTGGTAAAATATGACTTCCGTAAGTTTTACCTCTGGGTTGCTTACTCATTGGGATATGTTACCCGCGATAATGGCGAACAGGTTTATCCTCCGCATTTCGATCGCCGGCACAACCTGAATATTGTAGCGTCCTATACATGGGGCAAGGATAAAAGCTGGGAAGTGGATGCGCGTTTCAATTTTGGTTCAGGATTTCCATTTACCCTTACCCAGGGATTTTATGAACAGATCAATTTCCTCGATGGCATAAATACCAATTACACTACACAGAATGGTAATTTGGGTATTATATATGACGATAGCCTGAATACCGGAAGATTACCCTACTACCACAGGTTTGATCTGGCAATAAAAAAGAAAATTCAGATTTCCGAAAACAGCATGCTGGAACTCAATGCCAGTATCATTAATGTCTATAACCGTGAAAACATTTTTTATTTCGACAGAGTAAGTTACCAGCGTGTAAATCAGTTGCCCATACTACCGAGCATTGGTGCATCGTTAACGTTCTAAACGCGGTAATAAATATTATCCAGCTATACATTAACTGCACATAAAGCATCTTTATGTGTATTCAAAAAGCTTCTTTCACCTTACTGGTTTTAAACCGGTGTAATGATCTTCGTACAACTGTGTTTGCGGATGTGCATATCATTTTATCACATTGGTTCATTAAGT
>JBDSEW010000022.1:0-11083 GCA_039919825.1 Chitinophagales bacterium
AAAAATCAGAAGAAATACTTTTCAGAACCTTCACCCATATTTGGAATCAATATAGCAGCGTGGACGTTTCAATGCAAAACACTTGTCTTTGGATGGTGCATATTGCACGAACGTTTTGTTTTGAATCCTTAAGCAAAGAAGAACTTTTAAGAGTGAAAGATCAATGGCTGCTATTTATGCGTGAACGTGGTTGGAATGAAGAGGCAGAAATTCTCGGGTATGCTTTTTTCAAAGGAATGAGTGTCCAGAAAATAGCGGAAAAATTTAATTGTTCAGAATCCGTTGTTCGTAAACAATTACATGAAGCTGTGAATTATTTAAAAAAGGAATACGTAGCCAAATGACTGCAAAAGACCTTATTGAATCCGGAATTATCGAGTTGTACTGCCTTGGCATTGCCAGCGAGGAGGAACAACTGTTGGTAGAACAACTTTCAGTTCATGATGAATTATTGATGGAAGAAATTGCTTCAGTAAATAATGCACTTGCTGCATATGCAGTGGCCGTTTCAACGGTGTTACCCTCTCAACGTCTTAAAGAAAAGATTCTGTCTTCCATCCAATTATCAGCAGTTGTGGAAAGCGGTGTGATGAATCTTCCGCCATTGCTAACACCACAATCACAGCCTGATGAATGGCTGAAATATTTGACAGACCAGGAAATTGTATGCCCTGCCGATCAGCATGATTTATTAATGATAGAGCTTCCGGGAACTGAAGATTATTATACTTATGCTGTATTTGGAAAACCAGGCGATATGGTAGATGAGGAAATGCATACCGGTTGTGATGAGTACCTGCTGATCTGTAGTGGATCCTGTGAGATGACCATTGCCGGAATAAAAATTTCTTACAAGGCCGGTGATTTTCTCACCATCACTCCGGGCAAGGCCCATTCAGCTAAAGTAACCGGCACAGAGCGCATGATTGTTATTGGTCAGCGACGGGCGGCTTAAGAGTAGTGAGTAGTGAGTAGTGAGAACTTAGTAGTAAGTATGTGTAATCATTGACACAAAACACAACTATTCACAATTCAACAATCATTCACCGCTTAAATCAACTCTATGCTCCTCCCTCTATCTCTACTTCAATCCTAGCGATCTCCCTTCCGATAAGATGCAGCAGTTCAAATTTAAGAGCATTCAGCAGGAGCATATTTCCCTTCACCAGGTTGATGTATTCATTGGCTTTATCCGGTTCCTTTTCCATTAGACCTGGCAGCTCTTTATCCAGTTGGTTGAAGTACCTTATTACCTCTTCGCTTTTTTTCTTTCCTTCCGGTGTAAGCGCAAATGATCCAAACATCCGCTGCCAGAATCCGGTCTTTATAAGTGTCTTCAATTCACCTTCAAGCAAAAATTTCTTTTTATAGTTCTCTTCACCTTTAGCCGCTTTAAAGCCCATCTGAATATAATGGTTAAATAAAATTTTCGCCTTTGGCTTTTTATAGAAAGGGTAAAGGAAGATCATCTCATGGAGTTTCGGTTCCTCCTTCTTTAAATTTTTTCCTGCAATTACATACGCAAATGAAAGTGTAGCATCACCCTGTACAGGATGCTTATCATAATTTATTAGCTGCACCACCTGCCTGGCCAATAAATCCATTAGTGTGAATTTCATAAAATCACGCAGCCGGGACTCAAAGGGTTTCAGGAGCAAGAGTGTTTCAGCCGGTGATAATCTCGAAAGTAATTCCATGCCTGCAAAGATACATTCTGAAATCCGTCAGGTAATTTTGAAAGCAGAATAATCTCAAAGCGTTCAACATTTTTTTATCCAATTGTGTGAAGAAAATTCTTTGTACAAAAACAAAGCTTCTACTTCCAAAATAGGGGAAATAATGCAGATACCCTTTTCTGATATTCACTATAAGACGGACGTTTTTCCAACAGATGTTTTTCCATCATCGGTATGCTAATGAATACAAACATCATGGTCATAGCAAGTGCTCCGATAATTGTCCACCAGTAAGCAGGATTGGCTGCTAAAATGAATACATAAATTCCCCACCAGAAAAGCACTTCGCCGAAATAATTGGGATGACGGGAATATTTCCATAAACCTGTTTGGCAGAATTCCTTTTCATCCTTTCGGTTGAGTCGGAAGGAACGTTGCTGTTCATCTGCATAAAATTCTATTATAGATGCAGCGATGCAAATGATCAATGCAAGCATATCAAGATAATTGGTTCCCGTCTCTGCATATATAATGGAATAGTAGGCAGGCAGCATTCCAAGAAAAATTATTGCAGTCGGGAAAAGATGAATGCCGGAAAAATTTATCAATGGATATAGTTTCCCGCTTTGTTCCTTTAGTTTGCCGTATCTCCAGTCCTCATGTTGCAATCCCTTCCATCCTTTTACCCAATTCAGCGTGAGCCGGATACCCCATATAAAAAATGCTGATAGCAAAAAGGCACTTCTCCATGAATCACCCGACCTATTCATAGAAACCCAAAAGAGGCAAATAATAAACGGTGCTACACTCCAATAGGGATCATAAAAGCTGGCGTTTCTGAAGAGTAAGGAGAAGATGAAAATGATGATGGTGGCTATCACATCTGCATAAAAAGTGTGCGTCAATAATGATTGCCCTGATTGATCATAATGGATATAAATGAAAGCTGCTAAAAATGCAGTAACGTAGGCTATGATAATACAAGTATAGGATTTGACCATTGAGAAAGTCCTGTGTGGTATGAGGGCAAAATACAAATAGTTGCCTGTTCTGCTATTCCTCCTAATCGTAGCTACCGATACTATCGTTTTTTCCAGCGATAGCATTGCTGCTACATTTTAATCCTTATCAGGCATTACGTGCATGATACTTTTCCACCTTTAATGCTGCACCATAAACTTTTCTATCCATCGTTCACCGGACTGCTTTACTTCCACGACATACATTCCATCTGCAAACGTATTAACTGAAAATGATTCCCGGATGAAATCATTGTTGCCATTTGCATTATTGCTTTGATGCAAAGTGCGGCCTGCAATGTCTCGGATTATTAGTATGTAAGGTTCAAAAGATTTCAATTTCATTTCCACCGTAATCAGATCGGCAGCAGGATTTGGATAAATATTAAACAGTCCATCCTCCATCAATGAATTTTCAACAGCCTCCTGGGCAGCTTTCAACGCCGACTCATCACATGTGCCGATACGCGCTGCAAAAGTTGCATTGATCTGCGCTTCAAATCCGGGATTCAACGTGATCTCATTGGCAGCATGCAGTTCGCCGGATGAGTTGGCCTGGAACTTAAAATCATGGCTGTTTGTAATGGCATTGTCGTCTAAAAAAACTTTAAGGACACCAATTCAAATCAGCGTTCCTTGCGAACATGAGCCATGAAATCCGGACACCGATGAATGCCATTTCAGGCTTTACAAACCTGCTTTTCGATGTTGAAAGTGAAGATAAAAGGATCCAATACCTTACTGCCATTAAAAAATCTTCGGAAAATTTATTGGTGGTGATCAATGATGTACTGGACCTCAGTAAGCTGGAGGCAGGAAAAATGCAACTAGAGAAATTGCCTTTCCGCCTCCGTGAAGTGGCGGGTTTTATTTATGAAACATTTCAGTTGAAAGCCTGTGATAAAAATCTCCAATGGAAAATTGAAACCGGCTCCGACGTTCCGTCAATGGTAATGGGCGATTCAGCGCGTTTAACTCAGGTATTGATGAACCTGGTGGGAAATGCCATGAAGTTTACTGACAAAGGAACTGTTGAGCTCGCTGTTACAGCTTCGCAATCCGCTACAGAAAATTTGCAACCTGAAAGCTGCCGTGTTCACTTCAAAATTACGGACACCGGAACCGGTATCAGTAAGGATCAGCTTGAAAAGATATTCGAAAATTTTGTACAAGCCGACGACAACCATAAAAAACAGGGTGGCACTGGCTTAGGGTTATCCTTTTCCAAAAACCTGGTGCAGCTCATGAATGGCAAACTGTTGGTAAAAAGTGAAATTGGTAAAGGATCTGAATTTTCATTCAGCATACCGGTTGAAATTGCAACAGACCAACAATGGCAGGAACATCACAGGAAAGAACTGGTTTATGAAGAAGACCTCGGAGAAGAGTTTCATGACATCAACATCCTTATTGCTGAAGACAATGAATACAAGCAGTTGTTGATTGCTGACACGTTGAAAAAATTTATTCCCGGAGTAAAAATTGAAATGGTCAACAACGGTAAAGAGCTGCTTGCCAGATTGCGGGATCAAAATCATGAGATCATCCTTATGGATGTACAGATGCCTGTTATGGATGGCTATGAAGCAACCGCAGTTATCAGAAATCAACTGATGAGCCGCATTCCTATTATTGCCCTTACAGCATCCGTAATAAAAACCGACATTGAAAAATGCCTGGCTGCAGGAATGAATAGTTACGTGCCGAAACCATTTTCCTCAAAAGAACTCCTCTCCGTGATGGCCGGGTTGCTCGGTAAAAATATAAACGCAAGGATGGTTGCCAAAAAAGAAATCCCTATGCCTTTTGAGCATCCTTCAAATACTTTCACTTACCGATGGATTAAGCTTGATAGTTTACATCAGTTGGTGTCTGGAGATCCTGTTCAGGTAAACCGCTACCTTAAACTCTTTCACGAGCTTATTCCTATCAGGATGGCTGCTTTAAAAGAAGCACTGCAAAAGCAGGATTATCTTACTATAAGAAAAACAGTGCACGTGATGAAACCGCAAATGGCCTCCGTTGGTTTGGAGAGAGCAAAAAAACTCGCTGAAAATATTGAATCCAATTACCATCGCGAAGAGCGTATTGCTGCTGATGTAACTGAATTAATGAACGACTGTGCAGCAGCACTTGAAGAGGTTCGGCATGAACTAAGTCTGATTTTATAGGATGATGAATTCAGCTGTTAGAAACGATACTATTCATCTATAGTTGAATTTTACAAATTCACCTTCCGGGAAATACGCTTTAAGAGCTTCTCTAAAAACTTTCCATTTACCCATCTCCTATGGAGAAGGATACAGGGTGAGGATATAAAAGAAAGGGTTTTTGGAGATGCCTTTAAGAAATACCTTGCGCAGATATTGCTATTATTTACTCAGGAAACCCGATCTTTTAACCATGAAGACTTTTTTGCAGGTATTGGTTTTGCTGAGCGTAGTCACTGGTTTTACATTTCCCTGCTATTCTCAAAATCAGATGGCCGACAGCCTTAGGCTTGAATTAAAAAAACATTCCGCAGCGGATTCTGCCCGTTGTTACCTCATGCTTCGACTTACAGAAGAGTTAAAATACATTGACCCTAAAGCAAGTCTTTCCATGGGATTACAAGCCTATGCCCTCGCCAACAGCATCAACAATCCAGCTTTGATAGTGAAAGCATGTTTTGTTTTGGGTATCCTGTATTCAGATGGTGTGCATGCAGATTCCGGCCGGTTATACCTTCACCAGGGAGTAAAAATAACACGTGAAATCCACGACACATTGTGGGAAGCAAAAACCCTTTCGCAACTCGGCGTACTGGAATTGACAGCAGGTAACTATGAAGAATCACTCGCGATTTTTCAAAATGCCATCCCCTTAACTGAGGCATCAGGATCTACAACATTGCTGGGCACTGTTTACAGCAATATCGCCACTATCTTCTTTCAACTGGATGAGTACGAGAAATCATTGGAATACGACTTAAAAGGCTACTATCTGATAAAACAAAAGGAAAATGTGAAAGTGATTTTCACGCTTGCCAACATCGGCCAGTCTTATGGTGCAATTGGAAATTATGACAGTGCAGTTTATTTCATGAAGTTGTCACTGAAAAAAGCAATTTTCTACAATGACAGTGTTCAAATGGCCTATGCGTTGGGTTGTCTTGGTGATCAATACAGGGAACAAGGACAACCTGATTCTGCTTTGGTTTTCTACAACTACGCATTAAGTATTTATAATTATATCTCCTATGATGGTCCTGATGTCGGTATCGTAATGGGAGGTCTGGCAGACGCATTATTGAGAAAGAAAGATTATAAAAGTGCTCTTCAGTATTACCTCGAATCGGAATCATTGCTTCAGGAAGATAATTACCAGGATCAACTTGAGTACACACTAAAAGGAATTAGCAATGCCTATGCAGGGTTGGGTGATTACCAAAATGCATGGAACTATGCACAGAAATATACTATGCTTCACGATACAATGAATGCAATTTCAAAAACAGAAGCCACAAACCAGTTAGAACGGAAGTTCAGTCTTACACAAAAGCAGAAAGAAATTGAATCGCTTAACAAAGAGCAATTGCTCCAAAAAAAAGCAGTAGCGCAACAAAAACTGCTGAAAAATATCTTTATCGGCACTGCTGTATTGTTATTACTGCTTGCATTTCTACTTTACAACCGCTACCAGATCAAGCAACGCACATCAAAGCAATTAGAAGTACAGAATGAAATTATTCAGGAGGAAAAGAAACGTGCAGAAACAGCGCAGTATCGGGCTGAAAAAAGTGAAGCATTCAAATCTGAGTTTCTGGCCAATATGAGTCATGAGATTAGAACTCCGATGAATGCCATTTCAGGTTTTACGAATTTGCTTTTTGATGTGGAAGGCGAAGACAAGCGGCTGCAATATCTGAATGCCATTAAAAAGTCGTCGGATAATTTGCTGGTAGTGATCAACGATGTCCTTGATCTCAGCAAGCTGGAAGCCGGGAAAATGCAATTGGAAAAATCTCCTTTCAGAATTCGGGAAGTGTTGAATTTTATTTACGAAACATTTCAACTGAAGGCGGCTGAGAAAAATCTGCAATGGAAAACGGAAATCGCTCCGGATGTTCCGTCGCTTGTAATGGGTGATGTTTCACGATTAACACAGGTGTTAATGAACCTGGTGGGAAATGCAATGAAGTTTACAGAGAAAGGAAGGGTTGAGCTGGTAGTGAGTAATTTTCATTTGGCAATTGACCATTTGCAAACTGCAAACTGCAAACTGCATTTTAAGATCACCGACACCGGTGCAGGCATTGCGAAAGATCAAATCGAAAGAATCTTCGAAAGCTTTACACAAGCTACCAATGATCAACGAAAATACGGAGGCACAGGATTGGGGTTAACCATCACCAGAAACCTGGTGACGCTTATGAATGGAACAATAGAAGTTCAAAGTGAAGCAGGAAAGGGAGCTGTATTTATATGCAGCATTCCTTTTGAAATTGCATCGGAAGAACAATGGCAACAGTACCACAAAAAAGAATTGATCTATGAAGAAGATCTTGGAGAAGAACTGCGGGGAATCAGCATAATGGTAGCTGAAGACAATGAATACAACCAGTTGCTGATTGCAGATACATTGAAAAAATTTATACCCGAAGTAAAAATTGAAATGGTTAACAATGGCAAAGAGCTGCTCATTAAACTCCCAAATGCAAACTGCCAGCTTATTCTAATGGATGTACAGATGCCGGAGATGGACGGTTATGAAGCTTCCAGGATCATTAGAAATGAAATGCAGAATACAATTCCAATAATTGCACTTACGGCGTCTGTCATCCGGAGTGACCTTGATAAATGCCTGCAGGCAGGAATGAACAGGTATGTTCCAAAACCATTCTCAGCAAAAGAACTCCTGATAGCTATTGCAGAATTACTGGGGAAAAATCTAAATGGAATTTCTGTCGCAGAAAAAGAAATCGTCTTAACTGGAAATAATTCCATAGAAGCTTCGCGGTATCAATGGATCAACCTTGATCACCTGAACCAGCTGGTATCAGGTGATACCATACAATTTAGCAGGTATCTGAAACTTTTTCAAGAATTAATTCCTGTAAGAATGTCTGTTTTAAAAGAAGCATTGCAACGTGAAGACTACCCTACCGTGCGAAAAACTGTGCACGTGATGAAACCGCAAATGGCGTCAGTAGGTTTGCTGAAAGCCAAGAAACTGGCAGAATCCATTGAATCAAATTATCACCGCGAAGAGCGCATTGCCGGAGACGTTGAGGAATTGATGAAGGAGTGTTCTGCGGCATTGGAAGAAGTAAGACAGGAACTTGGTGTAATTTTATAAAATCATGAGTCAAATCACCGCCGTTGTTATTGATGACGATTTCTACACACGCGATCAGCTGGAACAGCTGCTTAAAAAATTCTTTCCTGAAATTCAATTGGTTGCCTCGTGTGTGAATGGAGCTCAAGGACTCCGGGCAATTACCACACACCATCCTGAAATCGTTTTTCTTGATATAGAATTGCCGGACATGAGTGGCTTCCAGATGCTGGAACAATTGAAGCAGGTCAACTTCGAGATCATATTCATAACTTCCTTCAATCAGTACGCCATCAAAGCCATTCGCTTCAGTGCACTGGACTACTTGCTGAAGCCCATACAGATCGATGAGTTAAGGTCGGCCATCAACCGCTTCAAGAACAAAACCATTATTGATTCCCAAAAACGCATCGGTAATTTTCTTCACAACTATAAAATGCAGCCTAAACATTTCAGGCTGGCTATTAATACTACGGAAGGCACACACCTGCTGAATACGGATGACATCATTCGCTGTGAAGGCGATGTTAACTACACTCGCTTCTTTATGCACCTTAAGGCTCCCGTGCTTGCGTCGAAAACTTTAAAAGAGTATGATGAATTACTCAGCGATCACCAGTTTATAAGGGTTCATCGTGCGCACCTGGTAAACAGAAAGTATGTGACTGCCATCACACCGGATCATAAACTGAAGATGCAAGATGGGTCAACTGTTGACATTTCGAAACGAAAATTTTCTGAAGTAAAAGAGTTGCTGAGTTTATCGTAATATTTCTTTCTTCGAATCGCCCTCATAAAATGCCGCAACCGCATACATCATCTTTTGCATACCAAATTGTCGCATTGATGGTTGGAAAAAAAGTAAAATCATAGCCGTCATCCCTGATTTATTTCGGGATCTCCCAATTTGGCAGAGATACCGAAATAAATATGGCATGACGGTTCCATTTAGCGACAATTAGGTATGCACCCTACATCATCCTGCCATTTCTTTTATCTTGCACGCCGATTATCTTCTGCAACTAACTCCAATGCCAAAAATTATATTGATCACCTGTATGATTTTGCTCTTCGGCAAATTTTTAATTGCTCAATCCAATTCCGGAGGCTCTACTCCTGCCAGTGATTCATCAGCACTTCAATCCATTGCTTCACACAATTTAAAAAAGACAGATAATAGGGGAAAATTTTACTTCTATTGGGGATATAACGGATCTGCCTTTACTCACAGCGATATTCATTTTGCGGGGCCTGACTATGATTTCACTTTTTTTGATGTAAAAGCGCACGATCGTCCTTCGCACTTTTCAGCGGGCTTGTATCTTAACCCTGCCACAATTTCAATTCCCCAGTACAACTACCGGCTGGGTTATCATTTTACCGACAGGTGGAGTATTTCTCTTGGACAAGACCACATGAAATACGTGGTGGATCAAAATCAAACTGTTCTGATGTCGGGCTTTATAGATGATGCAGTGAGTACTGCTTACCATGGTGTTTATGTTGATTCTGCAATAATCCTTTCTGAAGATTTTCTGAAATTTGAACACACTGACGGGCTCAACCTGGTAAGCCTTGACCTGGAATACACGCTTCCGCTTCTGTCACTACCGGATGGAAAAATGAATGTTTCATTTTCCACAGGTATAGGGCTTGCCTGCATGATTCCGAGAACAGATGTGCGGGTGTTTGGAGAGGGCATTAACAATAAATTTCACCTGGCAGGTTATTCCATTTCTGCCAAAGCTGGTCCCCGAATAGAATTCTTTCACAACTTTTTTTTGTTGGCGCAGGTTCGAACCGGATACATTAACCTACCCGATATTTTACTGAATAACAGCTCACCTCAGCGGGCAGATCAGCACTTCAGTTTTCTGGAATATTTTGTAGCGGCAGGCTTCACCTTTCCATTTCATAAAAATCATTAGGGGATCTGTTTAAAAATCATTTCCAAAAATTATATAAACCATTAAGGCATAAAGATCACTAGGTAAGACTAACATCCTCTAAATCCCGTATTTGTAAATCTGTTAAATCAGGTGAAAAAGATTATTTACTCCTGGTCTTCTTCTGGTAGTAAATCCTTCGGCATATTTTACACCAATCATCTTTCCAAGTTCACGGGCTCTAAAAAGCAGGCTATCCATAAAATCAGGAGTAGAAATATAGGTTTGCGGTTCTTTTGAATTCGCATCATAAAACTGTGATTGAAAAGCACGGATCGCTTCCATTTTTTTATCGGAAAAAGCAGAAATATCCACTACCACATCGGGCTCAATCCATTCATCCTGTATGTAATGATAAATTACCCTGGGACGCCAGGTATCCTGCTCATGATCTTCCTCTACTGTTTCAATCATTCTTAATCCCGAAAGAAATACGGCATCTTCA
Organism: Chitinophagales bacterium; assembly: GCA_039919825.1. Classification (GTDB taxonomy): domain Bacteria; phylum Bacteroidota; class Bacteroidia; order Chitinophagales; family UBA10324; genus JACCZZ01. Next base: position 10,403 of record JBDSEW010000022.1, read on the forward strand.
ATCAATTGCGCTGCCCTGCCATGATCCGGATGCCTGTCGCTTATGGCATTGGCCAAAATAATTTCCGGCTGATACTTTCTGATCATCCGGATTACCTGTAACTGGTGTGTTTCATCATTCTCAAAAAATCCATCTTTCATTCCCAGGTTTTCACGAATTTGAATTCCCATGATATGTGCCGCAACCTGAGCCTCCTGCTCACGAACAGCTGGTGTGCCACGTGTGCCCAATTCACCACGTGTGAGGTCTACAATACCCGCTTTCTTTCCAAGGGAAAGATGTTTTAGCAATGTGCCGCTGCAGGATAATTCGATATCGTCGGCATGAGCGCCGAAAGCGAGCAAATCAAGTTTCATAATTGTGAGAAGTCTTATTCAGGAATTGAATATGAATGTGGATTCTTGAATTAATCATGTAACCTGGGAACAAAGATTAAATCGCGTTGAAGATAAAACAAGTTACCCTGATTGCTGTTAAATTTGTTTTCAAGGAACGCTGACATGAAGCAAAAGAAAGATACTGGAGAGTACGTGGTGCTGGTAAATGAATCGGGAAGAAAAACCGGTTTGGCAGAAAAAATGGAAGCGCATGAAAATGGATGGCTGCATCGCGCCTTCAGCATCTTTATTTTTAATGATGCAGGAGAAATGCTGTTACAGCAACGCGCACTAAGCAAATACC
>JBDSEW010000031.1:0-4593 GCA_039919825.1 Chitinophagales bacterium
TGAGGTAGTAGTTTGATTTATGACAGTTGCTCATATAATGGCGATGCCAGTTAATAACATACATCGTTCATTCTGTGCGTCATGCTGAACTTGTTTCAGCATCTCAATGACGTAAAAGATCCCGAAACAAGTTCGGGATGACGCGTTGATTTGAGGTAGTAGTTTGATTTATGACAGTTACTCATATAATGGCAATGCCAATGAAGAACATACACCATTCATTCTGTGCGTCATGCTGAACTTGTTTCAGTATCTCAATGAGCTAAAGATCCCGAAACAAATTCGGGATGACGCATTGATTTGATGACAGCACCGATTAAACCCATAGCCTTGCATATCAGCACCATTTGAAAATTTCTATACCACAGAAAACTGAAAAATAGTTTTTGACTCATAAACCTGTCCCGGCCTCAATACCGTATCCGGAAAATTGTTATGATTGGGAGCATCTGGAAATGCCTGCGTCTCCAATGCTATCGCACCATGTTGCTCATACTTCCTGCCATTGGGATCTTTAAGGGAACCATCCCACCAGTTAGCTGTGTAAACATGGATGCCGGGCTGATCTGTAAATACTTTTAATTCCCTGCCCGAAACAGGATCCCACACTTTTGCGCCAGGCTGCATGAGCGTTGTTTTGTTATTCAATACAAATGTATGATCGTAACCAGGTTCATCAGGAATCAACAAAATATGATCACCCATTTTTTTCGATACTGTAAAGTCAAAGAAGCCATCTTTTACTGCTGCCACTTCACCTGTTGGAACCTGGTAGTTGTTCTTCACCAAATAATGATCAGCATCAATTTGCAAAAGATGGTCCTTAATAGTTGGCGCTTCAAACCCTGACAAATTGAAATAGGAATGATTGGTGAGGTTAACAATAGTCGGCTGATTAGTGATAGCATGACATTGAATGTGCAACTTATTATCTTCAGCAAGCAGATAAGTAACTTTTGTATGAACCGTCCCCGGATATCCCTCATCCCCATCTTCACTCTTCAATTCTAAAACTATTCCAACACGATTTTCTTCCTCAATCGTGTCTGTTACACGCCAAACTTTTTTATCAAAACCCTTCCATCCACCATGCAAATGATTGGGTGGATTATTTACTGAAAGTGAATATTCAGTTCTATCGATGCTGAATTTTCCAAAGGCAATCCTGTTTGCAAAGCGGCCAATCATACATCCGAAGTAAGGATGATCCTGCAGGTATTGAGGAAACGTTTCAAATCCCGCTACGATATTTTTTTTCACCCCATACTTATCAGGAACTTCGATCGACATGATGGTAGCCCCATAATTCATCAGGCCAACTTTTATCGATCCATTGTCCAGTACAAAATGAAAAATCCTTTGACCTTCAAGGACACCTGCTGCTTTTTTGGAAATGTGGAATGATGTGCTGCTGATGGTAGTTGCAGATTAATTGTTGTACTTAAATGCATTCAGGGAAACAAGCGCATTCCCGTTAAAATCAAACAAGGTAGTGTTCGCCACAACATTCGGTGCACCCAACTGCCATCCAACACCGGGCACTGCAATCATTACAGGATCCCAGTAAATATCTCCAATCACTTGTCCATTGTCGGCAGTTTTGATTCCATTAAAAAGTTCAAGTAAAAAATCTCTTTGTCCTTCAGGTGAAGATGGATAGATATTCTGGTAGGGGCCATTGTTTCCCAACTGGCCTCCGGATCCATTGGGCAGTGTTGGATTCCAGTTATAACCTGTTTCCATGATCAGGATTTCCCTGCCGAGTTTTGCACTTTCATAATTGGCCCAATCACGCATTTGTGTAACCGTTTTTCCGGACCAGAACGGATAGTAAGAAGCTCCAACAATATCATATTTACCACCCGCTGCCGTGAGCTCCCCAAAAAACCAATCATACAATCCTGAATTTCCAGCATCATCCAAATGTATAATCACTTTCGAATCAGGAGCAACTGACTTCACTGCATCATAACCCTTGTTGAATAATTCAGCCATCTGGTTGAAGTGATTGTAATCACCATCCGGAAATAAGAAACCACCAGGCGTTTCATTACCCAATGAAATGTATTCAGGAGTTGTTCCCTGGTCTTTCATCTGATTCATAAAACTGAGCGTAAAATCATACACTGCTTTCTTCAGGTCTTCATAATTCAGATTTGCCCATTCATGTGGTTTAGTCTGTGTGCTGCCGTTGGTCCAGTAATCACTGTAGTGAAATGTGAGTTCAATCTGTATGCCTGCAGCTTTAGCCCGTTGTGCAAGGTTGAGTATATCTTCCTGGTTTTGAAAACCTGCAGGAAGGTATTTGGAAGGTGAAAAATCAGGATTGCCCGGATCATTGTAAAGTCTGAGCCGCGCGATGTTGAATCCGTTGTTCTTTAAAATCTCAAAGCAATCTTTTTCAATTCCATTCTCAAAAAATTTACCGCCTTTGGATTCGATGTAACTCAATTCAGAAACATCACCGCCTTTCAAAAAAGTGTATGGAAGATTATCTTCCACAAAAGCCACATCATCTATCATGCACCAGTTACCTGCATTTGCATCGGAATAAATATTTATGCTACAGGTACCATTAGTAACCTGTATACCTCTTATCACAACCATCGTCCAGGTAGTTGAAACAGGCAGACTCGTCATTCTTTCTATTCCATCACCCGGTGTGCCAGAAAGGTAACATGCATTTTGCCCACCACTGCTTTGTATGAAGGCAGTCAATTTATAAAACCCGTTTTTGAGTCCGGTCAGTTCCTGGTAAGTTCTTACCTGGTAAGCTGATGGTTTTTCATGTCTCAAAGCATAGCTGCCTTTGTAACCACCGCTCACCACATTATCAGCATCGGTCTCTGTACCGGAGGTGAGCCAACCAGATGCCTCTCCTGTTTCCTTTTGATCTGCTTCGAAACCACTGTTGGAGATCGAATCATTCACCTTTGGTGGTCCAACAATTTCAGGTTGTTTTTTGCAGGAAACTGTAAGCAGTAAAAACAATATCGCTGTGTAAAATGTTGTTTTCATGACAGCAGTAAATCTACAACTTCTGATAGAAATCTTTCCAAGGATAAAGGACTTATAGGTATATCTCCCCTTGCTTTTTTTGTTACTTTTTCTCCTAAATATTCACTCTTCCCTTCCAATGAATTTTTTAGCACCATTGAAGTCGGATTGTAATACTTTTAATTTACCTTGAACTCCCATTCTTTACAGCAACTATTTAACTGCTTTTCTACTTAAAAAACAACATTGGCGGCTCCTTACAAAGATCTTAATGGAATGCCAGTAGTACCGCAGAAACTTCGCGAATTCATTCGTGAAGAATCACTGGTCGTATTCTCACCAGGCAGAATTAATCTGATAGGAGAATTTACCGATTACAACAAAGGATTTGTATTGCCGGCTGCTATCGATAAGGGCGTTTATTTTGTCCTTACCCTACGCAAAGATCAAACGATCTATTTGTTTTCAGCTGATTTTGGGGAGGCTTATGAGACGAGTGTCGAAGAATTGCTTCCTTCCAAAAAATCTTCCTGGCCCAATTACATCCTCGGTGTTGTTGAACAATTTAAGCTTGCAGGAATTACCATCAAAGGATTTGACGGCGCTGTTTCGGGGAATATTCCCATAGGTGCGGGTATGTCTTCTTCCGCCGCTGTGGAATGCGCCGTTGCAATGGCATTGAATGAAGTAGCACAATCAGGCTTTGAAAAACTGCAGCTCGTTCAAATGGCACAGAAAGCAGAGAACAATTATGTGGGTGTTCAATGCGGTATCATGGATCAGTTTGCAAGCATGTTTGGCCAGCCCAGCCAGGCTATCAAGATTGATTGCCGTTCACTTGGTTTTGAATATATTCCATTGAGCATGGATGGATTGCGCATTGTTTTGCTGGATTCAAATGTGAAGCATTCACATGGTTCATCTGAATACAACGTAAGAAGAAAGCAGTGTGAGGATGGTGTAGCAATGATTCAGCAACACCATCCTGAAGTGCAAAGCCTCCGCGATGCAAGCCTGAAAATGGCAGACGATTACATTCTGCCATTTGATCAGACTATTTACAAGCGGTGTAAATTCATCCTGGAAGAAAACGAGAGAGTGATGACCGCTGCCGAAAATTTAAAAAGTGGTGACCTGAAATCCTTCGGAGAAAAAATGTTCTCATCACATGACGGATTGCAAAACGGGTTTGAAGCAAGTTGCGCAGAAATGGACTTCCTGGTGAATTGCGTAAAAAATAACGATGCCGTGGTTGGGTCAAGAATGATGGGCGGTGGCTTTGGAGGATGTACCATTAACCTGGTAAAAGAAGGAAATGTTGATGAGATCATTCAAATGGCGTCAGTAGCATATCGCAAATCATTAAACCTGGAGCTAACCTCCTACGTCGCAATAATTGAAGCAGGCACCACTATTTTAAAAAACGCAAACAGCCCGTTTTAAGAGTTAAAAATATGCGTCAGCCAATCATCGACTTTACCAAACACCCACACCGTCGGCAAAATATCCTGACGGGTGAATGGTTGTTGATCTCACCTCAGCGCACCAATCGTCCGTGGCAGGGAAAAGTAGAGGCAACTGTAACTGATCAGCGCC
>JBDSEW010000051.1:0-5382 GCA_039919825.1 Chitinophagales bacterium
AATAAACGGTGGGAAAAAGATTTTTCACCGCTTGATGACCTTGATAACTTTGCAAGCCCTGGACATTCAAAAGCTTTTCTGCGTCACCTGTTGATGCAGAATGAAATTCTTGGGTGCCAGGTCGCCAGTGTGCACAATCTTTGTTTTTATTTATGGTTGGTAAAGGAAGCAAGGCAACACATTGCAGCAGGTGATTTTACTTCCTGGAAAAACAAAATGGTGAAACAACTGATGACACGACGTTAACCAATGCATTTAAGTGCTGTAAGCAATCTGATCCTGACATGAACATTAAAATTATTGACCAGTACATCATCAAAAAATTCCTCGGAACATTTTTTCTGACGCTGGCCCTTTTTATCCTTATTGCAATAGTGTTTGATGTGACAGAAAAACTAGAAGATTTTCTGGACGGTAAAGTGCCCTTATCGGAAGTCATCTTCGATTACTACTTCAATTTTATTCCCTATTTCGCCGTATTGTTCACCCCGTTGTTTCTGTTTGTAGCAGTGATATTTTTTACTTCCAGGATGGCCTACCGATCGGAAATAGTGGCTATCCTGAATTCCGGCATCACCTTTAACCGGATGCTGCTTCCGTACATGATTTCAGCAGGCTTCGTAGCAGGCCTCAACATATACGCCAACCACTGGCTGATTCCCAATTCAAACAAGACACGCATTGCCTTTGAAGATGAATACATCGGTTACAAACCACACAACACCGGCCGCGATATTCACATGCAGATTGCAAAGGACCAGTTTGTTTACCTGGAAAGTTTCAACTTCGATGACAGCACAGGATACAAATTCTCCTATGAACAATTCAGCAATGGAAACCTCGATTATAAAATGCGTGCGGAAAAAATAAAGTGGGATGGCAAAGAAAAAAAATGGTTGTTAAAAAATTATATGGTACGTACCAATAATGATATGAAAGAAACTTTAAAAACAGGCAAGGATACACTCATCACTTACAACTTCCTTCCAAAGGATTTTGAAAAGAAAGTGAACGAAGTGTACACGATGAATGCGCGTGAATTGAACCAGGTGATTAACGAACTCACGATGCGCGGTGCTGATAACATTGCATTTTATGAAGTTGAAAAACACAAGCGAACTGCTTTTCCCTTTGCAATCTTTATACTTACACTGATCGGCGTTTCTCTTGCTTCGCGAAAAGTAAGAGGTGGAATAGGTTTACACATCGGTATTGGAATAGCAATCAGTTTCGCCTATATCCTTTTTCAGCAGTTTTCACAGACCTTTTCTACCAATGGCGAGCTTCCACCCATCATTGGAGTTTGGATTCCGAATATAATTTTTGGGGTGGTAGCTGTTTATCTTTACCGGAGAGCTCCTAAGTAATCGCTCATGCAGCGTTTTGCATCCTGAATTAAAAAGGTTTATGAAATTTAATCCCTGTACTCCTTTGAAATCGTTTTCATTCCTGGTCACTAAGATCAGCCCGTCAACAATTGCGGTGGCTGCAATTAAATATATTCAACCCAAAGAAAAACATTTACCACGGCAACGGTTCTTCAGAAGGCTTCGACTCATCGTCGTCTTCCATATCATCCATTCTCGATTTCAGGATCCGCACCTGGCCTTCAGGATGGGATGCAAATGAATCCATTTCAGCAAATTTCGCAAAGCGGTCAATAAATTTTACGGGCACATTCGCCAACGCGCCATTACGGTGTTTGGCCACCATAATTTCCGCAGTGCCAACAGTAGAATTTCCCTCTGCATCCTGTGTGATCTTATAATATTCAGGCCTGTAAATAAAAATTACCATGTCAGCATCCTGCTCAATGGCACCTGATTCACGCAAATCTGAAAGTTGGGGACGCTTGTCACCGCCTCTTGTTTCTACAGACCGGTTCAGCTGCGACAATGCAATTACCGGAATGTCTAATTCTTTGGCAATGCTTTTCAAAGCGCGCGATATATTACTGATCTCCTGTTCGCGGTTACCTTGCTTGGAATCAACTGTTCCGCTCATCAATTGCAGGTAATCAATAATAATCATTTGTATATCGTGCTGCATCTTTAACCTTCGTGCTTTCGCGCGCAACTCAAAAATGTTAATGGCCGGCGTATCATCAATAAACAAAGCACATTCTGAAAGTGTATCGACTTTTCTCACCAACTGTTCCCATTCATAACTCTCCAAATTTGCACGACGGATTTTGTCTGCAGGAATTTCTGTTTCCGCTGAGATCAAACGATTCGTAAGCTGAATCGATGACATTTCCAATGAGAAAAAAGCAACCGGCTTCTTGAAATCAACCGCAGCATTTCTCGCGAGTGACAGTACAAATGCTGTCTTCCCCATACCCGGACGTGCTGCTATAATGATTAAATCTGATCGCTGCCACCCACTGGTGATACGATCCAGCAATACAAAACCTGAAGGAACTCCTGTTACGGTATCCTTGTGGTCCTTGATGGACTGTAATTGGTTTAAAGCTTTAGTTACAAGCGTGCTGATGGGATTATAGTTGCGGCGCAGGTTCTGATCTGTAATTTCATAAATTCCCTTCTCTGCGAAATCAAGCAATTCAAATACATCCGTAGTATCTTCAAATGCATCGCGCACAATCTCCGATGAAATGCGTATCAGTTCCCGCTGGATATATTTCTGAGAAACGATTCTTGCATGGTATTCCACGTTGGCAGCCGACGCCACACGATTGGTGAGCTCGGTAACATAATACGCTCCACCCACACTTTCCAGCTCACCACTCTTGCGCAGTTCATCTGTTACTGTTAAGATATCTACCGGTTGCGACCGCAGAAACAATCGCTGAATAGCAGCGAATATCTTGTTGTGTGCTTCTACATAAAATGCTTCCGGCTTAAGAATATCAACTACCAGCGAAAGCGCATCCTTTTCCAGCATCAATGCACCGAGCACAGCTTCTTCCAGGTCACGTGCCTGAGGCGGAATGCGGCCGAATACAAAACTGCTCAGATCGGCAGCAGGTTTTCTTCGCAGCGATCTTGCTTTGCTTACTACTTTGTTAATATCTTCGAGGGAATCGGCCATCATTTTTTCAGAAAGGGAGACAAAGAAAATTAATTAGAAAACACCGAACCAGAAAATCAAAATAAAAAGTTGTGCACACTTCATGATGTCTGAATTATCAACATCATATGAACTTTATTAAAATGAAAAGCAGTTGGTAGTATTCTATATTTAACCGCAGATTATATTCGAAACATGGCTGATGCGCTAAAAAGAAAATTGAGTGAATTCAGTTCGCTCACAGAAAATGAATGGGAGCAACTGTCCTCCTGCTTTCATCATTTATCTGTTCCCCGCGGTTCCTTCATACTTAAAGAAGGACAAATCTGTGATTCAGTTTATTTTGTAAATAAAGGTGCATTCAGGCATTATTTTCTTAAAGATGGAGATGAAATACACACTGCATTTTCTTTTGAAAACTCATTCGTAGCCAATACCAGGAGTCTCACAGAGCAGTTACCATCCGATCAATTTATCGTTGCAATGGAAAACAGCGAAGTAATTCGCATGTACCGTACGGATCTCTTCGTGATGTATAAATCCATTCCTTCATTCGAAGTAATCGGCAGGCAGATGCTGCAATCCATGATTGTTGCACAGGAAGCCCGGACCGCTTTATTCATGCTTTATACACCTGAAGAACGATACCAAAAATTGCTATCAGAAATTACTGAAATGCTGAAGCGTTTGCCGTTGCAGCAAATTGCCTCCTATCTTGGAATAGCACGCGAAACGCTGAGTCGTATTCGCAACAGGTTGCATTAAGATGCTAGCGCAAAAAAAATGGTACCCTTTACAGCATCACTTTATTTTGTGACTTCAGTCAAATGTTTTCGTTGGCACGGAAAATATTTTTGTAGCTCAAAAAAAAATCAACATGACTACAAACCTCATCCTGATTTATTGCTTCGCCATTACAGTTTCTGCTAACCCATGTTTTGACACTTCCCGCGAACAAGTAGAAGCAGCCATAGAAAATTTTGTGAAAGGGGGCGATGAACGAAACACCGCAATGCTGGAAGCAGTGCTGCATCCGGATTTCAGAGTTACCATTAACCGGTTTATGGGAAAAGACGATGTAACGGTAATTACGCGTGAAGCTTATCTTTCCATGATTACAGCAGGAAAAATCGGAGGTGAAAAAAGAAACATAAAAATTATCAGCATCGATGTGCAGGACCACCTGGCAGTAGCAAAAGTTATTCTCACCAGCACAGCAATGAAACTAACCAGCAACCTGCAATTTGTAAAAGACATCAAGGGCAGTTGGCTTCTGATCAATGATATGCCGCTGGTGGAAAAGACAGGAAGTTAGGATTGTTCCTGCCAAGGCCTTATAAATTTGGGTGTGGAATTTATATAGCCCTTTTTTCCTGTGCTCTCATCCATTCAACTACCATGGGAAAATGATCATTCACGGCATCATGGTGCGTGAGCATGTTGATGTGATCGTAATCATGCAGGTTTCCATTTTTTTTGGATGCGAGGTAAAACTTATGTGCCTGTTGATTGCCTGTTTCCTCTATCAGCAGTTGTACATCTTTGGGATGGCCCAGCACATCATCTTTGGAACCTGCTATATACAAAGCAGGTGGAAGCGTAATCTTAGGCAAAGCAATTCCGTAATCAAATCCATCGGTGTCCACCCAACTGGTTTTCATAATCCATTGCCATGTCTCTCTGTTTTCTTTCAAAGTTTCAGTGTCTGATCCTGCTCCTATTATCACCGCATCTACAAATCCCTTTAGCAATCCCACAATACGCAATATAAGCCCATAAACAAATTCAACCATAAAGAACTTCTTAAAAGTCCGGATGGAGATCCTGCGTTTCACGCCAAAGAAAACCATAGAAGTAATTTTCAATCGTGATGATTGATAGCGTGCATAGTTACACAACAATAAAACACCTCCCCATGAATGAGCTATCCAGTGCAGTGGCATTGCTCCTTTTATTTCAGTGATCTTATCAAGAAATGCCGGAATTTCCTGCGTGATGCTTTCATAGTTTCCATACCTGGAAGACCGGCTGATAGGCCGCGTACTTTTACCTTTCCCGCGTAAGTCAGCAACAAACACATCATATACATTTTGTGCGAGAAAAGGTGCTAACCCTTTTCCAGAAGAGGAATAAAAAATTTTACCATTCTCTATAGAGCCATGAAGAAGAAATACAGGTGTCCCCTTTTCTGCTCCGCAAAATCTCTTCATGTGCAACTGCTCGCGGTTCCCGAAATTGATATAAATAGATTCTTCCCGGTAGGTTGATGTATTCAAGAGGAATGACTGGTTGATATATTAAAAGGCATTTATTAAAAATAACTATAAACTATCTCAAAATGTTCCTTTAAGG
>JBDSEW010000078.1:0-3017 GCA_039919825.1 Chitinophagales bacterium
TAAATAGTAACCAGAAAAAAGTCCGGTCGTTGAGCGAAGCCGAAACGCCCGGATTTTTAAGACTTCCTGCCTTCACTTCTTTCATTGCATAAATACAAACCTTCCCTTTGCAATAACCCCTGCATTATTTTTTACTTCGTAGAAATAACTTCCGGTTTCAAGATCATTTGCCGGAATATTTATTGTGTTCTTTTCTTCCGGAAGAGAACAACAATAAACAATTGTCCCATTCAAATTTCTAATGAACAGTTGCGAAGGTTGCTGGAAGCCATAAGAAACAACTATTGACTCGTGCAGCAATAGTGTTGGAAAGTCAATGAAATTTTGTTCGATCATTTGCACCGTGCCTGTTCCAAAAGTGCTGTCCGGTGTATACTCCCACCAATCATGGTAGTAGTTGATTGCTTCTCCCATGCCCATGTAACCTTTATTCAGAATATTCAAACCTAACCCATAAGCCCTCGGGGCTCCCGGAAAATCTTCCAATGCTGTCCAGGTATCTGTCAGTTGATCCCATTCCCAGAAATCACTGAACCATGTTTGCTGGTTGCTACCACCACCGATGTATCCTTTATCCTTTAATCCAAAACCTGAAGCCGCATCCTGGCCACTGCCCGGATAATCTGCTTTCTGTGTCCAGCTGTCTGCTTCGGGATTGTATTCATAGAAATCAGTGTACAGCGTTCCTGCGTAAGCACCGATACCAATATATCCGAATCCGGAAACAGAAAACGCAACACATTCATAGCGTGCTGCTCCGGGAAAATCGGGTTTTGCAATCCATGTATCTGAAACAGGATCATAGGCCCAGAAATCATTGAGATAACCGGCATCTCCTGCACCAGTTCCTACATAGCCAATGTTCGCGATGGAGAAACCAACGGCATACCTTCTGGCCACCGGCATCGAAGCAACCTGTATCCACGAATTGTTTTGCGGATCATATTGCCAGAAATCTGCTGTGTTGAAATTGTTGTTTACATCGTACCCTGTTCCAACATACCCTTTATCGCCAATGGAAAAAGCAACTCCTGCGAACCGTGCTGCACCCCCGTAGTCTGCTTTCTGTGTCCATACATCAGCAGCAGGATCATATTCCCAAAGGTCTTTGAAAAAAGTTGCATTATATCCCATTCCCATATACCCCTTATCGCCTATGGAAAATGCCATGGCTGATCTTCGGGCACTGCCACCGAAGTCTGCTTTTTGTGTCCACGATTGTGCAATGGAAAAGGAAAATGATAAAGTTAAGAGCAATAGAATGGCAAGATGTTTCATGCAAAATTATTTTGGAACGGTGACAGAATGATGTAAGGAGGAACCTGAAATGATTTTTAAAAATACTAAAGGAGCAAGAGAAAAGAAAATAAGATTGATATCAGGAAGATCCTGATCCCGATAATCGGGACAGGATGAGTGCTTCATTTTACTGATGTGCCTGATGAAACGTCATGCTGAATTTATTTCACCATCTGTCAATTCCGATAGATCCCGAAACAAGTTCGGGATGACGGCTTCTTCGGGACGACGGCTTCGATTAAGAATTCTCTCTCCATGAAACGTCATGCTGAATTTATTTCAGCATCTGTCAACTCTATAGATCCCGAAACAAGTTCGGGATGACGGCTTCTTCGGGATGACGTCTTCGATTAAGAATTCTCTCTTCATGAAACGTAATGCTGAATTTATTTCAGCATCTGTCAACTCCTTTTTAGCCCGCTGATTACCTTTTCAATATTCCTGCTAAGCGCCTCCTCCGTCTTCAGATAATTCAGGTATCTCAAAATTTCCTTCTGACGGTAAGGCGTGAGTTTTTTAAAAGCTGCCCGTAAACCGTGGTCCCGCAATTTTTTTCTCAAGAGTAGAGGCATTGGTAAATCCGCCGCTGTTTGGGGTGCAGTATTCTGTTCAATCGTAAATGATACGGTGTCGCCCAATTTTGTACCTGAACCTTTTAACATGAGCCCGTTCACATACAAACGATACGCTTCATTTTTTACAGGACACAGTGTTTGTTCAAACGAATGATCTTTAATAATACCGCGCACCGGAATATATCCTTTTGTTGCTACCATATGTTTAGTGATCCTGAAAGGAACCTTTACGCAAGGATTGATGCCGACTTTATAAATTTTTGCTTTAAAGGTGAATTTCATGAATCAACATAAAATTAACAATGGAAAAAGCATTCGTGATTCTTAATTATTTAATCAGGTATATAATTCGGGCTTCTAAAGTCCAGCTTAATCCTTCCACGGGGACAGGTAGGGATGCTTTAAAATTTCGTCCTATGTTTTTTTTAAAAATTACGTGCTCCTCACCTTCAACAATAAGGATTACTTTATTTTTCTTGCATTCTTTGAATCAAAACCTGTATCCAGGCATTAAAACGCGGGCATGATTCAAGAATTGAATCAAAGCCATTTACTAATGGAATGTAACTTCCAAACAATTTTTTTCTATAACTCGGAATTATATTTAGCAATCTTCTTGAAGGAGAAGTCTTGTCACCGTCGTTTATCATTTCGGGGCTTGCATGCTGGTCAATAATATTTTTAAGCGTTATAATTTGTTCAGGAGTAATGTCGGGAATCTCTTTGAATCCATCTAATTTAGCAAACAATAAGGCTTCGTACTCATGCATCTGAATGTATGGAACGAATCTATTATGATTGATGCTTCTTCCCATGGCGGTCTCTAAATGCAGAATTTTATTTTCAATTTGTGGCCTCATAAATGCTTCTGTGTACTCAGGGAAATCTGTTGGCAAGTGATAAAAGTCTATTAATGTCGAAACAATCACATCGCTGTTTTGTTTTAAATACCGCAATGCATCATTTTTTAATTTTTGAAAACTGCCCTTCCTTAACCCTCCTTTAAAGCCTGGACTGGAAGTTACTCGAATAGGAGTAATACTATGAATACCATGTTTATTCATAAATGGACGAACAGAGTTTTTAATAAATTCTTCTTCGGTGTATCCTTCTGCTATAATTATTAACTCTCTCATTTTAAGG
>JBDSEW010000092.1:0-3482 GCA_039919825.1 Chitinophagales bacterium
GTACTGGACATGGCCTGTGGCTGGGGCCCCTTTTCACGCTATATTGTTAAAGAACGAAATGCAGAAAGCATAGGTCTTACTTTATCAGAAGGACAGGCAGAAGCGTGCCGTGCAAATGGCCTGAATGTAATCGTTAAAGATTGCCGAAAAGTTTCACCTTCCGACTTCGGAACATTTGATGCAATTACCTGCATCGGCGGACTGGAGCATTTCTGTTCGATAGAAGAATGGCAGGCAGGTAAACAGGAAGAAGTGTACCGTAATTTTTTCAAAACACTTAACGAACTTTTACCTGTTGGCGGACGCTTTTATATGCAGACAATGACCTTCAGTAAAAACATGCTACCATATGAAAAAATTGATATCAACGCGGATAAAAGCTCCGACTCATATGTGCTGGCACTGATGGTGAAGGAATTTCCCGGATCGTGGTTGCCCTATGGACCTGAGATGGTAGAAAAATGTGCTTCACCCTACTTTAAACTGATCTCAAAAAGCAGTGGCCGGCTTGATTATATTGAAACCATCGGACAGTGGAGAAAAAAATTCAGGGCATTCAACTTCAAAAAGTACCTTCTGTATGCATCACTGATTCCCCAATACCTATCAAGTAAAGAATTCAGACACCAGATTTCCGTATTTAAGGTGAGTCCTAACAGGGTTTGTTTTGAGCGGGAGATCATGGATCACTACAGGTTGGTATTTGAAAAAATCTAACGGGTTACACCTGATTGGCGCCCTATGGAATGTCCTGCAAACCGTCCAGAAAAAAGTATGACGTTGAATGGTTACCCATTGCCGGGTCATACTTTTTCATGAACATCTCACAGGTTGGCAGGCAAGTAAATTGTCTGGATACTTGATCCAGTATCTTATCTATTTCCCATTCCGGGTTCCCTTTTTCCAAAACAATTTGATTTCTGGTATTTCGCAAAAGCTATTTGCCGAATGTTTTGTTTTACCTTAGGTTTGTCTTTTCAATGTAAAAATGAAACAGGAAGAATTATTACAGCAGGTGCAACAGTTATTTTCTGATTACCTGGAGCAACACCGCCAGCGGAAAACAACGGAGCGTTTTGCCATTTTGGAAGAGATCTATTCACGCAATGATCATTTTGATGCTGAATCGCTTTTTTATGAAATGAAGCAAAAGAATCACAACGTGAGCCGTGCCACGGTGTATAACACACTCGACATCCTGCAGGAATGCGAACTGGTTACCAAACATCAGTTCGGAAATAACCAGGCTCGTTATGAAAAATCATTTGGCTTTCGTCAGCATGATCATTTGATATGTCTCGACTGTAATAAAGTACTGGAATTCTGCGACCCAAGAATCCACCAGATTACCACCCGGATGGGCGATTTGCTTCATTTTGACATCCCTCATCATTCTTTAATTTTGTACGGACATTGCAGAGGGTGCGAAATAAAGGACCGGTTGAAAAAGTCACTGGAAAACCCGCCTACAGAACGAAGTAAGGAGAAAAGAGGTAATCGCATTTCTAAAAAACAGGTTGCATAATGCAGTACAGTGTACAAAAAGTTGATCAGGCTGTCGTAATGATGATTGAAGGGAAGATGATGAATGAGCAGCAGACTTCGAAGATCCGCGAACGGATAGTCACAGACCTGTCCGGTAACGAACGAAAATTTATCTTCGATCTCAAGAGCCTGGAGTTTGTTAATAGTGCCTGTCTCAACTTCCTTGTATTATCGCAAAACAAGATTGCAGAGCAAGGCGGAGAATTGGTTCTTTGCAATGTTTCTGATCAATTAAAGAAGCTTCTTTCTATGACCAGGCTTGAATCATATTTTAAAATTGCCGGCCGTACTGCTGATGCCATTGCATTATTAAATCATTCCAATAAAAGCTGAATATATTCGCACCGGCATTTTTAAACCTAAATTAATTTTCTAAATTTTTTAACCGTACATACTATGGCTGTTGATGTGTTGCTGGGTTTGCAATGGGGTGATGAAGGCAAAGGTAAAATTGTTGATTTTCTTGCTCCCAACTATGATGTTGTTGCCCGTTTTCAGGGTGGGCCAAACGCTGGCCATACGCTGAATATTGAAGGTAAGCGGATCGTATTGCGCACTATACCATCAGGTGTATTTTGTGAGCGTCCGTGCAACCTGATTGGGAATGGCGTGGTGATAGATCCAATTGAATTTCTAAAAGAAGCAAAGGAGTTGGAAGCCATCGGCATTGACCTGAAGAAAAAGCTGAAGATTTCGCAGAAGGCGCACCTGATTATACCTACCCATCGGTTGCTGGATGCGGCGTCGGAAGCAGCGAAAGGACAGGAGAAGATCGGATCTACGCTGAAAGGAATCGGACCTGCTTATATGGACAAGACCGGGCGGAACGGATTACGCGTTGGAGATCTTCAATCGCCTGATCTTAAAACACTTTATGAACAACTGAAGAAAAAACACCTCGACCTGCTGACCCTGTATAACTATTCCAGTGATTTTAAGGAACTGGAAGAGAAATGGTTTGAGGGTGTAGATTATATCCGTTCCCTTGATATCGTTTCAGGGGAATATTTCATCAATGAAAAGCTCCGCAATGGTAAACTAGTATTGGCTGAAGGTGCACAGGGTTCGATGCTGGACATTGATTTTGGAACATATCCTTTTGTTACTTCTTCCAATACCATATCTGCCGCTGCCTGCACAGGCCTTGGAATTCCACCTACTGCCATTCGCGATGTGATGGGTATCATTAAGGCCTATTGCACAAGAGTTGGCGGCGGACCATTTCCAACAGAACTTACAGATGCAACAGGTGAAGAATTGCGTAAAGCAGGTCATGAGTTCGGTGCTGTTACAGGAAGGCCACGTCGCTGCGGATGGCTCGACCTGGTGGCAGTAAACTATACCATCATGGTCAATGGGGTTACAAAACTCATTATCACAAAAGCAGATGTGTTGGATATTTTTGATGAAGTAAAAGTTTGCAATGCCTATTCAGTAGAAGGTACAGAACATACAGCTATACCGTTTAATATCACCTCTGCGCCCATTGTTCCTCTTTATGAAGCATTGCCCGGATGGAAAACAGACCATTCGATGAAAACAAGTGCTGACCTGCCGGAGTCGCTGCATTCATTTATGCAATATGTGAAGAATAAAACAGGGGTGGATGTTTCCATCATTTCTATCGGAGCGGGAAGAGACCAACTGGTAGCATTCTGAAGAGGGCTGAGGTGGGTGAAATGTTTTATGGCCTGATTTTTAAGACTGGAAAACATACTGAAACAGTTTAAACGGGTCTTACATTTTAGTATGAATTATCTCTTTTAATTTAGCCGGACCCTCATTATTTTTTCCGTTATAAAAAATTTGAAAATCTCAAAACTTAATTCAAAATTTACGATCTAAATTTATCTGCATGAAAATCTCAAAAAGCAACTCCTCTTCTAAATCAACAGCAAAAAAAGTTGCACCCGCAAAGCCTGTTAAGAAGATAGCGA
>JBDSEW010000100.1:0-6043 GCA_039919825.1 Chitinophagales bacterium
GCTCCATTAGATGATTACAACATGATACGTTCCAGGGCAGGACTTGACGCTGCTGCATCAGTTACACTCGATGATATTTTGTATGAAAGAAGGCTGGAACTTGCACATGAAGGATTCAAATATCATGATGTGAAGCGGCTGCATGGCATTGTGGGGACCATGCCTTCCACCGATAATAAAATGATATACCCTGTTCCACAACGGGAGATTGAAGTAAATAAAAACCTTGTACAGAATCCGGGATACTAAAACTCATTGCAAGTTTCTTTGATCGTTGATGAATTTGTTTAAAACAAAATTAATCAGTCGTACCAATAGGAAGTAATATGAAATCATCAATCAATGAAGTCATGCAGAATTTATTTCGGCATCTCGGAGCTTTAAGAACAGATCCTGAAACAAGTTAAGGATGACTTCAGGTATTTTTAGATGGCTTCTGATTAATTTCATCATTCGAATAAGAATTTTCAGCTAACCACGATACCAAATGTTCCGGAACTTTTCCATTTTTATTACAGCGCTTACCTGCAACTTTTGTTTCGCACAAACTGCGAAGTTGCCGGTAACTATCACCGATAACGACAGCATTCACGATGTAACCGAACCATCCGTGTCGCCCGACGGTAAATGGGTTGCCTACACTGTTTCTTCTACTAATTTTGAGGAAGATGATTTTTCCACCGACATCTGGATGACAAGCTGGGATGGAAAGACCACTTTGCAGCTCACCTACACTGAAGCGGAAAGTGAGTCAAAGCCGCGATGGAGTCCTGACAACAATTATCTCGCTTTCCATTCTTCCAGAACTGACAGCAATGAAGTGAGCCAGCTGTGGTTGCTCAACCGGGCAGGTGGCGAGGCAAAAAAAATTACTTCTTTCGCAGGTGGAGTAGAAGATTATGCATGGAGTTTTGATGGAAAAAAGATTGCAGTGATTGCGAGTATCATTGATACTGCAGAATACATTGAAGGCACAGAAACCGCAGTACCCCTTGTAATCGACCGTTATTATTTTAAAGAAGACTATTCAGAATACCTTACTACTTCCCGCAAACATTTGTATGTGCTGGATGTAGCAACAGAAGATACCATCAGGATTGCAGATGGAGATTTCGAAGAAGAACTTCCTTCCTGGAGCCCGGATGGAAAACACATTGCCTTTGTGAGTAAACGTGCCCGGGAAGACTGGGACCGTGATGATAACTATGATATTTATATCGTGGAAGCAAAAGCACACTCAAAACCGCGTCAACTTACCACCTCTCCCGGCAAAGACAATGATCCTTCCTACGAAGCAGTTCCCGCATGGAGCCCTGATGGAAAATACATTGCCTTTACAATCGGAGGCCCACTCAAACTCATTTACTATGCGATCCAGCACCTTGCTATTATTCCTGTGGAAGGCGGTACTGCAAAAATTTTAACGGCTGCCTACGACCGCAATATCTGGAATCCGCAATGGTCTGCTGATGGCAAGGAAATTTATTTCATTGGTGAGGATGATCAGAACCTCGACCTCAATAAAATTTCCATCAATGGTGGTGAAATTAAAAAAGTGATCAGCGGCAGGCATACTATTTACAATTATGAATTAGGTGGTGAAAATAGAATCGCGCTTCAATACACCAATCCGCTGATTCCGGAAGAAATTTTTGTGCAGGATGAAAATGGTTTCCGCAAACTTTCCCATCAGAATGATGGCTGGCTTTCCCGGCATCAATTGGCTACCACAAAAGAATTTCAGTCGAAGAGCAAAGACGGAACATTGATCAGTGGCTTCATGGTATTGCCTAACAATTATGTAGAAGGAAAAAAATATCCGACCATACTTCAGATTCACGGTGGGCCCACCAGTCAGAATCAAAATGAATGGGCCATGGACTGGCAGTTGTATGCAGCATGGGGCTATGTAACCGTTTCCATGAATCCCCGCGGCAGTACTACCAAAGGTGAAAAATTTGCTACCGCAATTTTTGCTGATTGGGGATCTGTAGATGTTCAGGATGATTTATCAGGAGTAGATTACCTGGTGAACAATGGTATTGCAGATCCTGATAAGCTTGCAGTGGAAGGCTGGAGTTACGGAGGCATTGCCACCAACTTTACCATTGTGCAGGATCATCGGTTCAAATGTGCCATCAGTGGAGCAAGCATTGGCAATGCACTGGCAGGTTACGGAACCGATATGTATATCCGCGAATACGAAGGAGAACTGGGAACACCCTGGCAAAATTTTGACACCTACGTAAAAAATTCATTGCCCTTCCTACATGCAGACAGAATTAAAACGCCCACTCTTTTCATGTGCGGTGCAAAAGATTTCAATGTGCCTTTGTTGAATTCAGAACAGATGTACCAGGCATTAAAAAGTCTGGGTATCGAAACGCAGCTCATCATCTATCCCGATCAATACCATGGTATTGACGTTCCCAGCTACCTGCGCGATCGTTACGAGAGAAGAAAGGATTGGTTTGATGCACATTTGAAACAGTAATTTCCTGATGCACGTTGCTAAAATCAACATGAGATTTCACGCAGTTCCGGTCACTTTCTTTCTTATACTTTTTTTCTTTTCCTGTGAAAACTCAGGCAAGAGAAATAGTGAATCTGTAATACTTACTCCTGCATCCGGCTATTTATTCATCATCGGCGGCGGCGATCGCGACGATTCGCTCATGCAGCAAATGATTAACATTTCAGGATGGAAGAAAGGTGACATCATGGTTGCCATACCGCTTTCAAGCAGCTACGACAGCGCCTATTTCTGGATCAATGACCAGTTACAAAAAATGACGGGACAGGCCTGTGTGCGGTTTGATTCGTCGGCCATTTATGATACTGCAAAACTCGATTCGCTCCGCCATGCAAAAATTATTTTTATCGGAGGCGGCGATCAATCGAGAATGATGCAGTTAATTGAAGGAAGTAAAGTGAAGGAACTTATTCAGGAAGCGTATCAGAATGGAGCAACCATTGGAGGCACCAGCGCCGGTGCTACGATTATGAGTCAATTGATGATCACCGGAAATCAGTTGCTGGATACCGCTTACCAATCAACTTTCCCTGTACTGCGGAGCGAAAATCTGGAGTTGAAAGAAGGATTGGGCTTGCTGGATTCTGTAATAATAGATATGCATTTCGTTGCCCGGAGTCGCTACAATCGCCTGTTCTCAGCAATAATGGAATATCCACGCTATCAATGTATCGGCATTGATGAAGCTACTGCCATTATCGTTCATGGTGATTCTGCCACCGTAGCAGGTGAAAGTCAGGTGATTACTATTGAAACTCCGGATCGAATTGAAATGGGAAATGATCACCTGATCGGTGCCAGTGGTTTGGATGTTTCGATCTATCTTCCGGGAGAGAAGTTCAGGATCAGGAAGTAAACGGCCTCAACAAAGTATAACATCAGACCCTATATTGCACACGATTCCACAATGTTGCCCAAATTGTGCGATTTATAAATTATTCCATAAGATTCCATAATTTAGCCAAAAATGTGGAATCTTGGAAAATGAAAGAAGTCGAAAAACCTGCTGAATCAACCCTAAATCAAAGTCAAATGATCGGGCTAATTGTAAGTGGGAAAACCCGAAAAATCATCTTTGATGCCCTTGAAAACTACTACTATTGGGATAAGGTCAAGTATTTAATCTTGCCTGAAGAAGTCAAGGCTTCTGATATATGGGCAGCGATAAAGTTGGAGAGAAAGATATCGCCGTACAGCGTTTCATTTGGCGAATACCGCTTGCACTGGATGCTCACCAATAAAATGCAAAGACTGCTTCATGTGTTTGACATGAATATTGGAGGAAGCCTGCAATCAGATTCGTTGATTCCTGCTAATGAAAAAAGCAAATACCTCATAAGCTCGCTTATGGAAGAAGCAATTGCTTCGAGCCAGATTGAAGGTGCTATAACAACAAGGAGAGAAGCGAAAGAAATGCTGCGCAAAAGACTCGCACCGAAAAACAAGAGTCAGCAAATGATCATTAACAACTACAAAACCATTCAACGGATTTCTGAAATCAAATATCAACCTTTAGGCAGTCAGTCAATTCTGGATATTCATCGCCTGATCACTTCAAATACACTTGCTGATAAAAATGACGAAGGAGTATTCAGAAAATCAAATGATGTTAGCGTAGTTGATTCAACAGACAATGAAATTGTTTTTCATCCACCTGACAGATTACAGGTTGAACCAATGGTGAACCAATTGATTCACTTTTTTAATGAAGATGACACAGAACTGCATATTCATCCTATAGTAAAAGCCTGCATCGTCCACTTTATGATTGGATTTATTCATCCTTTTGTTGACGGCAACGGACGTACTGCCCGCGCATTGTTTTACTGGTATCTCCTGAAGAAAGGATATTGGCTGACAGAATACTTATCAATTTCAAGAATGATATTGAAATCAAAAATTCAATATGCAAATGCCTATTTATATACGGAGCACGATGAAATGGATGTTGGTTATTTCATCCATTATCAATTACACATAATGGAACTTGCGTTTGAGAACCTCCGGGAATACCTGAAGAAAAAATTGGATGAAAGAAAATATATTACAGAATTTCTGAAAATTAAAAACGTAAACTACCGTCAGGCAGAAATCCTGAAATGGTTTTATGAAGAGCCAGGTAATATGCTTACTGTAAGAGAAGTTCAAACACGTCTTGCAGTTTCTGAACAAAGCGCGAGAAATGATTTAGCTGGTTTGCTATCTATGGGCTTTCTTGCTTCACTTTCCTTAAACAAAAAAACCTCCTCCTACATCAGGTCGGCTGAATTTGATGAACTGCTCCGACAAAAGCTCGCTTAAATATTGCCCTCGAAAATTAAAAAGACACTTGAACCACAAAAAAATGCCGCACTGAAAACCAGTGAGGCATTTTTTATGAAGCAATAAAAATCATTACACCGCAAAACTCTCTCCGCAACCACACGTCCGCGTTGCATTCGGATTCACAAAGTGAAACCCTTTTCCATTTAATCCATCCGAGAAA
Source organism: Chitinophagales bacterium (assembly GCA_039919825.1). Lineage (GTDB taxonomy): Bacteria > Bacteroidota > Bacteroidia > Chitinophagales > UBA10324 > JACCZZ01. The sequence continues at coordinate 5,019 of JBDSEW010000100.1, forward strand.
TCAAGTTCAGTTCCGCACAGGTAAAGAAAACTCTTCAGGTCACACACCAGCTTCAATCCTTTGTCCTCAAATACCTGGTCGTCCTTCTTCGATTCATTATCGAAATCCATCTTATAGGAAAGGCCAGAACAACCACCACCTACAACAGATACCCTTACAAAAAAATCATTGTCAAGCCCTGCCTCATGCGTCAGTGCATCTACTTTTGTTTTTGCTTTTTCGCTTACAGTAATCATTGTCAAAAGATTTAGAGGTAAGACTAAAGACGTACGACTGCTGTGATTTCAGTCTTATGTCTAACGTCTTAAGTCTGTAGTCAATTAATGCACAACACTTTCCTTTAGCTTAATCGGCTCCATTCCATTCTTCACCCTGTAGTCATTAATAGCAGCCTTCACAGCATCTTCAGCCAATACTGAACAGTGGATTTTTACCGGAGGCAATGCAAGTTCTTCCACAATATCCATGTTATCAAGCGTGGCAGCATCATCCAGTGACCTTCCTTTCAGCCATTCTGTAGCCAGAGAAGAAGATGCAATGGCAGAACCACAGCCAAAGGTTTTGAACTTTGCATCAATAATGGTTTGTGTTTCAGGATCTACTTCAATCTGCAAACGCATCACATCACCGCATTCCGGGGCACCTACCAGTCCGGTTCCCACGGTATTCTTATTCTTATCAAGCGTTCCTACATTTTTCGGATGCTCGTAATGTTCCAGCACTTTTTCTGAGTAAGCCATGAGATTCAGTTATTAGTAATCAGTGAGTATTCAATTATTTTTTTCAATCAGCTCCGTAGAAGTCCCTTTGGGACAATCCAAAATTCACAATCCGAAGTTTCTCTAATGCGCTGCCCATTCTATCTTGTTCACGTCAATCCCTTCTTTGAACATTTCCCACAGTGGACTTAATTCCCGTAATTTATTTACTGCATCGGTTAAGCGCTGAATGGTATAATCCACTTGTTCTTCTGTTGTAAATCTTCCCATCGAAAAGCGGATAGAAGAATGTGCAAGATCATCACC
>JBDSEW010000105.1:0-2947 GCA_039919825.1 Chitinophagales bacterium
CTCAGGCAAAAAATATAGGAAATAAATTGGAGTTGGGCAACAAGTAAAGTGAAGATAAATCAGCTAAAAGCTAACAGGGCCAAGCATTTATGAAACAAAGGGAATATAATTACTTTCCGATACAAAACTTCGAAAAAATATCCGCCAATATATCATCGCTCGTAATCTCACCCGTGATCTCTCCTAAATAATTCAAAGCCCGCCTGATGTCCGAGGCAAACAATTCCTGGGAAGTGCCGGTGCTGAGTGCATGTAATACATCATCCAGTGCTTCATTGGTTCTTAACAGGGATTCATAGTGCCGTACATTGGTTACAATCGTGCGGTCACCAAGTTGTTCTTTATTTAGTACCAGCGCAATAAGCTGTTGTTTGAGTTCTTCCAAATGCTGGTGTTGCTGTGCTGAAATGAACAATACATTCGGTACATCATAAAATTCCTGCCGCAGATCCCGCGCTTCTTCACCGTCGATCTTATTACCAATCACCATCACAGGAATTTCACCTGCCGGCAACCGGGAGAGATCATATAACAGGTCATCACGGTTCATGTCTTTCACGTCAAAAACATAGAGCAGCAGGGCAGACTGACGGATCTTTTCCATCGTTTTTTCAACACCCATTTTTTCCAGCACATCGGTCGCATCGCGAATACCGGCTGTATCGATCAGCCGGAACAATATGCCTTCAATGTTGATCACTTCTTCAATCGTGTCGCGCGTAGTGCCGGGAATTTCTGAAACAATGGCGCGGTCTTCATTCAGCAATGCATTTAATAATGTTGACTTGCCTGCATTGGGCCGGCCTGCTATCACTGTTGTAACCCCATTCTTAATAACATTGCCAAGCTGGAAGGAATCTTTTAGACTCAGGACGTGCGACTTGATTCGTAAGACGAGGTCGGTGAGTGCTTTGCGATTGGCGAACTCCACCTCTTCTTCCGCGAAATCCAGCTCAAGTTCAATCATTGATGCAAAGTGAATCAGTTCGTCGCGCAGCTTTTTTATTTCAGACGAGAAACCACCCCGCATTTGCGTAATGGCAGCTTTTCGTAAACCTTCTGAATCGGATGCAATGAGATCTGCGACCGCTTCTGCCTGCGACAAATCCAATCTTCCATTCAGAAAAGCACGTAATGTAAATTCGCCGGCTTTGGCAGGGCGCGCTCCTTTTCTGATCAGGAGCTGAATTATTTTTTGCTGTATATACGGTGAACCATGACAGGATATCTCCACTACATTTTCCTTTGTATAGGAGTGGGGAGCTTTGAAAATTCCCGCTACCACTTCATCCACTATTTCATCACCCTCCATTATTTGACCAAAGTGCAGTGTGTGGGATGGTTGACCCGTAAGCACCTTCCCCTTAAAGCAGGTATCACAAATGGCGATACTCTCTTTTCCCGACAGGCGGATCACTCCAATGGCACCTACACCAGGTGGAGTTGATAGTGCAACAATAGTGTCATCAGTGATCATTTCATTATATCGTTGCGATGAATAGTAAAATAGATTCTCTTTATTGGTTTTTATTTCTCTGTAGTCAGCTTTTTTTCCGCTTCAAATATAAGTGCAAACTGCAGCGAACTAATGCTTTCCCCCGAGTGCGTAGCAAATTGTCGGGTTCATAACCAAATTATCGCAGATAATAAAACGAGCTCGTTCAGAAGTCGACATTGCGAATCCCGCCTTTCGCGGGATGAATCAATCCGCGGAAATTAGTGATTGTTTCTTTTTAAGAAAAAGCATTTTCCCTTCAAATATAAAACGATTGTTTTCAAAACCGGATATTTGAACTTTAAACATACGGATACTATGAAAATTCTTTTTGTTTGTCTCGGTAACATCTGCCGTTCACCTATGGCAGAAGGAGTGATGAAGGACCTGGTGCAACAGCATCAACTCGACTGGTACATTGACAGTGCAGGAACAGAATCCTATCACATCGGTCAACAACCAGATGGCCGTGCTGTTAAAACCTGTATTAAGTATGGAATCAATATCGGAGATCAGCGCGCACGAAAACTGTCGAAGAAAGATTTTGAAACATTTGACCTCATCTACGCTTTGGCTGATGAGGTGCTCCATGAAATTAAAAGCAGTCATCCGAATCCGCCACAGGGAAAATTAAAACTATTGCTCGATGAAGTATTTCCCGGGGAGCATCGCTCAGTGCCTGATCCATGGTACGGCGGGGAAGAAGGTTTTGATCCTGTATTTCATATGATCAGGGAAGCATGCGAGGCAGTGGTTAAAAAATATGGATCGGTATCTTCCGCAGTCATTTAAGTACGGATGGTTGTGTTTAATTCCATTTTTTTTTCGTTTGAAAAATCTATTACTTGCAGTCAACCATAAAACAGATTACAATGATCATTGTAAGTGAGAAAAGTATTGATGCGACGGAAGCATACTTCGAAGTGCTGACAGAAAAGGAAGCTTCTGAAATAAGCATTCGCTTTGCCGTGGAACAGCCTTATATGTTAATCTATTTGCAAAGTATGTCTGCTACAGAAGAGGAGGAAACAGAAGAAGAGGCGGAGGATGGTGATGATGAAAGCGACGCCCTCACCGATAATCCATTGACGGAAGAGTTGAGTTATTACGCCATGTTTATCTGGAAGGCATTTGAGTTGGAAGCAGGGAAAATATCCCTCATCAACGAGCAGGAAATTGAAGAACAATCAACTGCTTCCATGCTGGAAATGCAAAACCTGCTGGAAGTGAGCGCTGGCGGTGATCCTGAAACGATTGCGAAACAATTTGAAAAAATGAGGCAGCCATTTTTAATCACTTACCTGCTTGCTTCTTTTTTTGGGGATGTGAGTGATGATGATTTTGACGAAGATTTTGAAGATGAAGAAGCAAACTATCTTTTCCTCATCTGCAATCAACTGATCATGATGATTGATGAAAAGGTGAATGGTGGGAGTAGATTAAAAGTTGTCC
>JBDSEW010000129.1:0-5142 GCA_039919825.1 Chitinophagales bacterium
TGTGGTCAGTTATTCAAACCACTGATACCGGTTACCTGCTTGGAGGGTATTCAGGTTCCGGTATTTCAGGAGATAAAACTGAAGCGAGCCAGGGTGGTTACGCTGACTATTGGGTGGTGAAGCTGGATGCTTCCGGCAACATTCAGTGGCAAAATACTATCGGAGGTAATGACTGGGATGAACTGCACTCTGTAATTCAAACCACCGATGGCGGTTTTTTCCTCGGAGGTTCTTCCTATTCCGACCTTTCAGGAGATAAAACCGAAGCGAACGACTGGGGTCGTGACTATTGGGTTGTGAAGCTGGATGGTTCAGGCAATATCGAATGGCAAAATACCATTGGTACTGGTGGCTACAGCGATGACTTTTTGATTTCTGTAATTCAAACCACCGATGGCGGTTACCTGCTCGGAGGCTATTCTAATTATTTCGGTTATTATTTTACCGGTTGGGTTGTGAAGCTTGAAGGTTTAGGTAACGTTCAGTGGGAAAATACGTTTTACGCTAATTACTATAATTATCTTGTCTCTGTTATTCAAGCCAATGATGGCGGTTACCTGCTCGGAGGCTATTCAGACACCGGTATTTTTGGAGATTATGACTATTGGGTGGTTAAGCTTTTTGCTGATACATGCATTGGATGTCCCCTCCCAACATCTCTTTCAGTAGTAAACATTACCTCCACCACAGCATCTCTGCTTTGGGATGCTGTGCCCGGTGCTATGGGCTACCGGGTAAAGTATAAGGCCGCCGGAACATCACAATGGACACTTATTGCTTCAACTGATAATGAGGAGGCTATTATCGGGTTAACACCAAATACAGAATATCGGTGGCAGGTAAGATCGGTTTGCAGTCGGTCGCCCGTGATCTATTCCGATAGTTCTGCTCAAGATAAGTTCACTACCGTTCCCTTAAGACTTGGGGCATCAGAAAGCAAAACCGCCTTTGAAATTTACCCTAATCCTTTCTCCTCTTCCACCACCATTTCATTTTCAGTACCTCAGGATTCACGAATACAAATTGAGTTATTAGACATCGCAGGAAGAAAACTAAGAACACTGCTTGATGAAAATGTTGATGCAGGATATTCCGCCTTGTCGGCGGGCAAGCATGAAATCAAACTGAATCGAGATCAGTTGAGCGCAGGAATTTATTTTATCAAATTTTTATTAGGTGGTGTAGTGATGATGAAAAAAGTGGTGATAGAATAATTCATCAGATGATTATAATTTCAATCAACTCACAGGTAAAGTGATTTTATGCCCTACATCAAATCAAATAAAAGAATCGTGAAATCCCGGTTAAGTGGAAAAGAATTTCAATTCTTATCACTATTTGATTGAAGTATATCCTCATCCGGTTCCCAATTAACAGTGAGATCATTTCAATAAGCGAAACATCTTTGAGTTCATGGATATAAATGGAAGAGTAGTAAGGTCATTACTAAGGCAGAATTTTCAGTAGTTATTCATGAAATACCTTTTCATCGTTAATCACTGTTTGAAAGAATTTTATTATTTCAACTGAAGCCAATGAAGGAGTAATTATGAAGAAAATAATGATGGAATGAAGTCAATCATCCGTAAAATAAATTCTCCTGTCTGATTTTTTTCAGGCAGGAAATCATTCCAATAAAGATGAAAGTATTATTGATAACATTTTCAAGGTTGATGATACGCTCATTTGCTAAGGAAGCAATTTTGTGTAGTAGTGGAATGCAATTCACATTCAACCTCCGCATCCTTGCTGCTGCTTTCATCTATGTCAAAATTTTCGGTTCCAATACCGGTAACAGCATCTGTACACTGACACGTATAGTTTTTCTTGCAGGAACAGAACATACATGTAACCAGAGAGAGGATGAAGAAGTAGCGCATAGGATAGTTTTTTAGTAAAGAGTTCCTCAAAGTTAAAGATTTTGTTACGTGGAACCACATAAAAACCGTTTCCGGCTCGGGGTTAAAAGGCTATCTTGCCGGCAAACTGAAGTAATGGGCAGGCGATAAAACCGAAGAAGTATCCAGCAATTCATTCCCTCTGATTTATTCTGATTTATATCAAAACAGCCGCTTAAGTAAATCCATTCATTTTATTTAAATACATTTGAAGTAACCTTCTTGTGGAAACTTGCTGCTATGCCGGCTTATGAAATAGAAATAATCCTCAACAGGCAATTGGCTGATTGTCTTTCCCTGCCTGTCTTTATTACGGATACAGCAGGGAACCTCATTTTCTACAATGAACCTGCTGAAGAAATTTTAGGAAAGCGATTCGAAGACACCGGTGAAATGCCGTTGGAAGAATGGTCCACCATTTTCAAGCCGATGGATCAACTCGGGGTACTCATACCTCCGGCTGAACTTCCATTGGTGAAGACATTAAAAGACGCCTATCCGTATCACAAAACCTTTTGGATTCAAAGCCTTAAGGGAAATAATCAATTCATTTCGCTTACCTCTTATCCGATCATTGGCAGAACGGGCAAATTCTTAGGGGCTGTGGCAATCTTTTGGGCAGTGAAAGAATGAAAATAAATCTCTGGGGTGTTCGTGGATCTCTTCCCACCACCGGCCCTGAAACGGCCCTGTTCGGTGGCAATACTTCCTGCACCAGCGTGAGCATGGATGGTTGGCTGCTGGTGCTCGACGGTGGGTCGGGAATACATAAACTGGGGGTGAATAAAAATGCGGCTCTTAAACGAATTGATATTCTCCTTACGCACCTGCATATAGATCATATCCAGGGGCTGGGATTTTTCAGACCGCTGTTTGATCCGGAAATGGAAATTCACATCTGGGGTCCGGCCAGCAGTCGCCGGAGTTTACATTCCAGGTTGAGCCGCTACCTTTCTCCCCCGCTATTTCCTGTATTGATCCGTGATTTACCCTGCATCCTGCAGTTTCATGAATTGGAAAACAGCACCGTTGAAATAGGACCCTTTACGGTGCAATCATCATATATCATCCATCCCAGTCCTACAATAGGATTCCGCGTTACAGATCATCAATCCACATTTGCCTACCTTCCTGATCACGAACCCGCATTGGGTTTCACCGGTATGATTCCAAATACAAAATGGATTTCAGGAATTGATCTTGCTGCGGGAACTGATTTATTATTGCACGATGCTCAATATACTAAGGCAGAATATCAAACACGGCAGGGATGGGGTCACTCATCAATAGATGATGCAGGTTACTTTGCTTCCATGGCTGGTGTAAAGAAGTTGTTACTGGCCCACCACGATCCATCTCACACTGATGAACAACTCGTGGAAATGTTCAAAGGATTTCAGCAGCAAAACGATTATTCTTTTGAATGTGAGCTGGCAAGGGAAGGAATGGAAATAATGTTTTGACCAGCAAATTTCAGGCAAATGTGGTTCGGTGGTAGATTGATGAGCAAGAAGACTTCACAGAAAAAATAATTGCAGGAAGCGCAGCATCAATTTATTCGCAAGTATGGATTTAAGATCATCATAGCCAAAGTCATTTTCGCCTCGGCCACTCTTTCCGTACTAAGCAGTGGCAAAAATATTGCTAACCGTGTTTGGCCTGTTGTGCATAATTTCATAGGTCAGCTATCGGTATATTTGGAGCAAATCAATTTAATCAGCAGATGCAGGTTTTATGGAAGTATCTCAAACCTTTCAGGTGGCTCACCGTTTTATCCATGGTGTTGGCGGCTATATCGCAGGCATTGAATTTTTATGATCCGGTCATCTTCGGGAAAATACTCGACAACTTTGCATTACGGCCCGCCACCAAAACAGAATCCGAACTGGTCTCCGGCGTGTTAAAGCTGCTTGGGTTGGCAATTGTCGTTGCCACTGCGTCGAAGCTTGCAAAAATTTCACAGGATTATGTGCTTACCTATGTCGTACAGCGGTTTGGCAGAAACGTTTTTGATGATGGGTTGAAACAAACGCTTCGTTTATCTTACCAGGAATTCGAAGAGCAACGCAGCGGAGAGACCTTGTCCATCCTTCAAAAAACAAGAAAGGACACAGAGAATTTTCTGACCTCCTTCATCAATATTTTTTTTTCAACGTTGGTAGGCATCAGCTTCCTGATTTATTATGCCATTACCAAAAGCTGGTTGCTGATCCCCGTATTTCTGATCGGGGTTCTTTTATTGGGAGGCTTGACTGGATTGCTGAGCAGGAAAATAAAAACCATTCAACGCAGAATATTTCGTGAGAATGCAGTGATGTCGGGGAATATTACAGAATCGCTCCGCAACATCGAACTGGTAAAAAGCCTTGGACTGACGTATCCTGAAATTAAACGGTTGAAAAAATTTACACAGATCATCTTCGATCTGGAGATGATGAAAGTAAAAAAGGTGCGGACTATTTCCTTTCTGCAGGGCATTACGCTGAACTTGCTAAAGCAATCCATTCTCTTCATTTTACTATGGCTTATTTTCCGCCGGATTTTGACACCGGGCGAATTGATCGCCATGCAACTCATCATGAATTATATATTTGCACCCTTACAGGATCTCGGTACCATTATCCTCCAATACCGTGAAGCAGAGGCCTCGTTAATGAATTTTGATTTGCTCATGAAGAAGCCGGTGGAATTCCGGCCGGAAGAACCCATTGAGCTGGGGCCCGTGGAAAAGCTGGAGTTTAAAAATGTAGTGTTCAGGCATAAAACAGCTTTGGAAAATTCGATTGATGATATTTCCTTTCAGGTGAAAACGGGTGAGTCAATTGCCTTCGTGGGGCCCAGTGGTTCTGGAAAATCCACGCTCGTGAAACTGCTCGTTGGTTTGTATGCTCCTTTGAGTGGCAGCATTCTTTTTAATGATGTATCGGTAAAGGAGATTCGCTACAACAGGATCAGGCGGCAGATTGGATTTGTAACCCAGGAGACGCAATTGTTTGCCGGCACAGTCCGTGAAAATTTGCAGTTTATAAAAGCCGGTGCAACTGACGAGCAGATGATGGGTGCACTAAAAGAATCTTCCTCTTATAATTTGGTGAATAGTGTGAAGGGGCTGGATACCATTCTTGGAGAAGGAGGTACCAGGCTGTCTGGTGGAGAAAAGCAAAGACTGTCCATTGCACGGGCACTGTTGAGAAATCCGCAGGTATTGATCTTTGATGAAGCCACTGCTTCACTTGATTCACTA
>JBDSEW010000241.1:0-13419 GCA_039919825.1 Chitinophagales bacterium
GCCCAGCAGCGACCCAAAGTTGAAAGGAGAACTGGGATCAACAGCTACTACACCGATGGTGAAATTATTTTTGAGCAGGTGCTGGACAAGTGAATTTACCAGGGAACTTTTTCCGGCACCCGGAGGTCCGGTGATGCCAATAACGGGTGTGTCCCGGAGTTGAATTTTTTCGAGCAGCTCAGTGCTTCCCTTCAATTCATTTTCCACGGTAGTAATCGCTCTTGCGAGTGATTTTATATCACCTTGTTCGAGTTTGGATAGCAGGGAGGAAATGGGAATCATGCAAAGCTTTAACTGTCAGCTTTGCCCAAGATACGGGAACGGATCTGGTCAACCAATTGATCAGGTATATGGTGCCGTAAAATTTTTTCTGTAAGAAATTGCTTGAACGATTTTTCAATCTCATATTTTTCCAGGCACCGCGAACAATGATTGACATGCGCAAGAAACGCTTTCTCCTCATCTGTAGAAAGTTCTCCATCAAGGGCCATCATCACACTTTTCAATGTATCCTTGCAGCTATACATTTTTTCTTTGCTTTTGGATATTAATCCAAGGGCCTCAGCGATTCTCTTTATACCCCATTTTTTTTGCATAGTCCCGTAATTTTTCTTTCATGAGATTGCGCGCACGATGCAACCGCGAACGCACGGTGCCGATTGGTATGTCAATTATTTTGGCAATTTCTTCGTATGTAAACCCCTCGACATCGCTCAATAAGATCACCGTTCTGAAATCTACGGGTAACTCATTCACCGCTTTAGTCACTTCATCACCGATAAGACCTTTGAAAAGATCTTCGCGCAAATCCATATCCCCAACGCTGGCTGCAGTATCGGTTTCCTGGTAGGTGAGAAAATCTTCATAATCTACTTCGTTCGGCTGGCGTGTTTTACGCCGGTATTCATTGATGAATCCATTCTTGAGGATCTTGAACAACCATGCCTTGGCATTCGTTCCTCTTTCATAAGAATCTATGAAACGAAAGGCCTTTAAGAAGGTATCCTGCACCAGGTCATTGGCATCTTCTTCCTTGTAGGTAAGGTGAAAGGCGAAGTTGTACAATGCATCTGCATGTGGAAGAAACTCCTTTTCAAACAAATCATTGTTACTCCTTTTTATGATATTGGTTTGTTCTGCCACGGCCTAAAAATAAGTGAATAAATAGTTCTACAAAAGTTATTAGCGTTTACCTTTGAAGCATTGGACCAGTGAAAGCAATATTTAGTGCCGAAAGCCTATTTGCAAACCATTCCGTTTTTAGCCCTTGCCGCAGGAATTGCGGGTATGTTCATTTCGCGCGCTATGGTAAGTATCAGTATGATAGTGTTGATAGGCTATGCCATTTTGCTGTTGGATCCGCGCAAAACATTCCATGCATTTTTTAAGGACCGGGTGCTGGTAGCACTGTCAATGATCTTTTTTCTTTACCTGGTTAGTTGTTTTAACTCAACAGAAGACCCTTCTTTTTTCCTCGAAAGGATACGGCTCAAGCTTCCTTTTCTTGCGTTACCGGTTGCCTTTACTGTATTCCAGAATAAGATCACCGGGCGGCAGTTCAACCTGTTGCTGTATTTTTTCTTCCTTACCGTAGTCATTACCACCCTGATTATCACTATTCATTATGCGGCAGATTTTGAAGAGATCAACTCTGCCTATATGCAGGGCCGTGTAATAGATACACCCTTCAGCCATATCCGTTATTCGTTAATGGTGGCCTTTGCCATATTTACGGGCTACTATCTGTTTGTTCAAAAAGTTGTCGTCTGCTTTTCCTGGGAACGGTGGGTGATAGTCATTTTTTCAGGATATCTTATTTTTTTTATTCATCTCCTCGCAGTCCGAAGCGGATTGGTTGCCTTTTACGGATGCGTCATTTACCTGATCTTCAATTTCATTTTCAGGCGCAAGGATCTTAAAACAGCGTTGTTACTTACCACAGTAGTAGTGCTGTTACCACTATTAACCTATAATTTTTTGCCTTCCGTTAAAGCCAAGGTGAATTACATGAAGTATGATCTTCAACAATTGATGCAATTCAAAAATGCTTCCGGCTTATCTGATGGTGGCCGCATTTTATCTATTGATAAAGGCATGGAGCTGTTCAGTGATCATCCGCTGATTGGTGTAGGTATCGGAGACCTGAGACAAGAGATGAGGAGAAAACTGGAGCAGGCTCCCGAACATCCGCGCGATTACCTGTTGCCCCATAACCAGTTTGTGTTCGTGGCAGCAGGAACCGGCATTATCGGGTTGCTGATTTTTTGTGCAGGAGTTTTTCTTCCCCTCTTTTACCGGCGAAACCTGAACAATATCCTTTTTGTGTGTTTCCACATAATTATTATTTCTTCCTTTTTAACAGAAGCTACGGTGGAAGAACAAATGGGAACAGCCTTCTACCTGCAGTTTCTTTTGCTTCTGTATGTGTTCCTTCAATCAGAGAAATCATGACACCGCTATCAGTGGTCATCATTACCTTTAACGAAGATAAGAATATTGCCAACTGTCTCGAATCTGTAAAAGGAGTGGCTGATGAAATAGTGGTGGTGGATTCTTTTTCAACAGATCAAACGAAAAGCATTTGCGGGTGCTACCCTGTTCGGTTTATTGAACACGCTTTTGAAGGACACATTGAACAAAAAAATTTTGCGCTTACACAAGCCACCCACCCTCATGTATTGTCACTCGACGCTGATGAATGCCTGTCTCAGGAATTGCAGCAATCCATTCTGTCCGTCAAGCAAAACTGGCAACAGGATGGTTATTACCTGAATCGATTGAGTAATTTTTGTGGTAGCTGGATCCATCACAGCGGATGGTATCCAGATAGAAAGATGAGATTATTCAATAAAAATAAGGGCCAGTGGGGAGGCACTAATCCGCATGATAAGTTCGAATTGGCAACCAGGGCAACAGAAGGACGGATAACAGGAGACCTGTTGCATTATACTGCACGGTCTGAGCAGGAGTACCGCAAAAAAATGGAAGGCTATGCAACCATCGCAGCTGCTGAAATGTATGGACAGCATAAATCAGCAGGGTCGTTAATTGTTTACCTGAAAGTTATTGCAAGCTTTTTTCGGAATTATTTTTTTCGGTTTGGTTTTTTGGATGGAAGAATGGGATTGAAAGTATGCAGCATAAACGCCGGATATACTTTTCAGAAATATAATAAGCTGAGAAATTTAAATAAGACCAATCCTATCTGACTTATACGGAAATGCGGTTAATACTACCTGCTGTTTAATAGCATTTTAACTCCGGGAGATAGACACCTCTCTCGCAAGTAATGAATTGAAGAAGGAAAAGAAAACCACTCCTGCTTCTGTCTCGAGCATGCATTCGGTAATAATGCAAAACAGGAATAGTACCAGGAACAACAGGTATATGTAATGCCGTTTATGAATGGCCATCCTGAGACCGGCCATGATTGAAATAATAAACAGCAGCAGCCCGGGAACGCCGATGGCAATGGTGATTTGCAGATACTGGTTGTGTGCATTCAGATTGTCGTTGAGCGGCCAGAGGAGATTCTTTTCCTTGTACTTCTCCCGCAATGCATCATTTACGTCTCCTGTTCCTACCCCAAGTGGATGTTGGCGGATGATCTCTCCCGCACTCTGCCAGATCACCTTGCGCATGGTTACGCTGTTAGGTGCCGCATTGGTATAAGATTCTTCCATCTGCGATTGCATTTTCTCCATTCGCATTTTTGCCTCAGGCACAAAGAAGATCACGATTAATAAACCCGCAATCAATCCAGTGCTGATTGCAATGCCGGTGATCCATTGTTTTTTACGGAAGAAATAATACAGCAGGGATGCCGGCAGCAGCAGTACGAGCGCAATCATCTCCTGCCGTGCAGACAATAAAAAAACCATCATGATAAAAAAAAGCAATAGCAATGCAGAGATGACGGCATTGCCAAACAGGTGACTTCTTTTTCTTTCTAAGAAGGGAAGTAATAAAGACAAAATGCAGAACACAAGGTACATGGAGATAAAAGCAGGATGAATAGCAAGCGGTTCGGTAAGATTTGTATAGGTGAAATGACTTTCCCCAATTGAAAAATAAGTGTAAGAGGCAATGGTTAAGAGAATGGCTGAGCACAGGATACAACCAAGAATAAAAAACTGTAGTATCATGCGAACAGGTGGCACCTTTAAGTTGCCGGGAGCAAATAACAGTAGCGGAAAAAGCATCAGAGAGATTTTCAATACCAGCGTATCTAAACCCGCTTTGATGTTTGCTGAAGGAATAAGCCACAACACCCAGGCAACATACACCGCAATAAACAGAAGTGCCAGTGGTTGCCTGCTAATGCTGCGGAAATTTTTGAGCAGGTCTCCATCAACTATCCAGGTAATGGTTAACAGGACTATAAAGAAACCGGTGGTACGTGGTAAAGCAGGCAGGAGAAAGGCAATAGCAATTACCGAAAATGAAAATATGTATGAGAGGGTATTTTTAATGAAGGGCATCTGAAAACTGTAACATGCCGGGATGCGGGCTTTTGGGTGGAGTAAGCGATTGCGAAGTAACTAAAAACAGATGACAACCGGCAGCATTTGGTTGCAATCCTGTTGGTGCAATGTTGTCGAATATGCATAAGATCAGGTTGCACTCAATGCTGGAGTATTCTTTTCACCTCCTCCCACCTCCTGCGGGAAACTTCTACGGAGGAATCATCACTCAAATGCAGTTCATGGTCATTGGTAAGAGAACGAATATACTTCTTGTTTACAAGGTGTGCCCGGTGAACACGGATAAATTGCTGACCAGATAATATTTCATCAAATTCCTTAAGGGTTTTTGAAGCGATGACGGGCTTTTTGTTAATCAGGAAAAATTTAGTGTAGTTGCCATCTGCTTCACACCGGATGATCTCATCCGTCTGATAAAAATAGGTGCCCACCGTTGTTGAAATGGCCAGCCGGTAATCGTTGGGTTGCTCTGTTTTCAGATTGTGGAGGAGGTTATCGTACTGTGCCTTGTGGTCATTTGTGGTTGATTTTTTTTCTGCTGAAAAAGTTTTTCTCGCAAGGAATCGCTGCACTGCAGTTCTTAATTCATCTGCATCAATAGGTTTCAGCAAATAGTCGAGCGCACTGAAACGGATGGCTTTGATCGCATAGTGATCATAAGCAGTAATGAAGATAACATCGAACGCATAATCGGGAAATTTTTCGAGCAGTTCAAAGCCACTCATCATCGGCATTTCTATATCAAGAAAGACAAGGTCGGGTTTGAAATTCTGAATCGCCAGCCATCCCTCACGCGAACCGACGGCCGTTGTAATGGAATCAATCTCCGGTACGTATTTATTCAATAGTAATTTTACAACATTCACTGCACTGTCTTCATCATCTATGATCAATGCCTTAATCATACTCCTTCGCTTTTGACAGAGTAAACAGCACATCCAAAGTGTTTCGTATCCGTTATAAAGAAGGATTGACTTGCATTGAGGCTTAACAGTATGGAGCTACGCAGTACCAAGCAGAATCAAAACAACGAAAAATCTACTCAACAGCTGCTGTTTCAACGGGTAATATTATTTCTACCCTCGTTCCCGATCCCTGATGGCCGGTGGTATAAAGATCAATGATTTCAAATCCCGTTTGCGCTTCATTTGATCGTTCTCTTAAAATATTTAACCTCTCGCGCACGATCCCAATAGCCCTGCTCCGATGATGTTTGCGAAATTGCTGTAATGCTGCTGCCTGTTCCCTGCCAATGCCATTGTCTGTGATATTACAAATCAGCAGGTCTTTTTTAATGCTGATTTCTATTACCAGTTTCCGGTTATTTTTTTTAGGAAGCAATCCATGCCAGATCGCATTTTCGGCAAATGGCTGAAGGATCAATGCCGGAACCCGTATTTCTTCAGGTACTATAGTTTCATCTACCTGAATAGTGTAATTAAAATTTTCTTTCATACGAACGGATTCCAGCTGTAAATACAGCTCGAGCATTTCCAGTTCTTTATCGAGAGAAATACTTTCCATTTCCGTGTATTCAAGCACCATGCGCAGCAGTCGCGACAACTTTGACAAGTATCTATTGGCATCATCAATTTCTCCTGTAAGAATACATTCCTGGATGGAGCTCATGCAGTTGAAAATGAAGTGAGGGTTCATACGGGCGCGGAGTGCACGCAGTTCCAGGATAGTATTCATGGCAGAAATTTTTTCCTTCTGCTCTTCCAGCGTACTGTTCAGTTTTTTTAGTGTTGCGATGTTTTCGATTTTTGACTGCCGGTTCCGGTAAATGAAATAGATGAGTGCAGATAATAACAGGCATGAAATTCCGGCTGCAATCAGCCACGCACGGTTGCGCTCCAGCTTGATGGTAGTGGTAGCATTCTGTGATTTCAGCAAGAGGTTTTCCTTTTCTTTCTGTTCGGTAAAATATTTTGTGGTGAGTTCAGTCAGTTGTCTTTTTTGTTCCCTGCTAAAAATGCTGTCACGCTGGGTAATGTAAAGCTGAAACTGCTCCAGGGCATTTTTATAATCTCCTTTTGCGCCATAGGTATTACTGAGTGCTTCATATAAGTCGGGCAGGTAGCCACGGCCACCTGTTTCTGCAAAGAGTTGTGCGGCGAGCTGGTAAGTGGCAATGGCTTCATCATAATTTTTGAGCGCATGCTGCATCTTTCCAACATTAATACATTCATAACCCCAATCTTCTTTTTGACCGGATGATTGAAAAAACCTGAGTGCATACTGATAGCTGGAAAGCGCGCGCGTATAATCCTTCATAGCAGCGTACACATCACCAAGGTTTTCTTTTGCCATTGCTTTTCCATACGGCCTGTTAGCTACGTCTGACAGGTTATATGATCTTGTAAAATAATCAAGTGCCTTTGCCAGGTCATTCTTTCTTAAGAACAATATTCCAAGACCTGTATAGGTATCACTCAACAAAAAATTATTGCTCATTGATTCTGCAATCCCAATTGCCTTATCGAAGTAAGTGATTGCTTCAGCATATTGTTTCTGGTCGCGATAAATCATTCCAATGATGGTATAAACGGAGATTAGTCCGTATCGGTTGTTCAGTGAATCGTTAGTCGCTGCGGCCCTGGTGGCATATTCAAGAGCACCCACATAGTCTTTTTGTGCGTGATAAAAAATCTGTGCAAGGTTGACATTAGCAAATGCCAGGTTTTTCTGATCATTTATGCTGCTGTAATACCGGGCCGCTTTTCTTATTAAAATGATCGCCGTGTCGCTGTTTCCTTTCAGATAATAAAACCAGCCGACAGTATTGTTGGATGAAGCGATTCCGAATGAGTCGTTGGTGTTGTGTGCCAGCAACAATGCTTCTTCTATCAATGGAAGTGCACTGTCGGGCTTTATATCGAAATACATAAATGCAAGGGCATTCAATGTCACAATTCTTTCACTTGCCGTCAATTGTTTATTAAGTGATTGTTGCAGTGAATCAGCCTTGAATTGCTGAGCAGCTGCAAAGGGAATATTGCAGAGGAGTAAAGGCAAAACAAAAAATAACTGGCACCACTTAAAACCCAAGCTCATGAATAATGATTAAATGTATCGCAAAATTAAGGCATTGAAGGGTGAACTCTTAACCGTTTACTCATCCAACTGTACCACTCACTAATCTTATGAATAGAAATAGTGAATGTGGGTTGTGATCAAAGAACCCGGAATAAGGAACCGGGATAAGTTTCAGGTCAGGCCGACTTCTTCAGCAAATTTTTCACCTCATCCCACTTCCTGCGCGACACATCAACGGTGGTGTTGTCCTCCATCAATAGCTGATGGGTGTTTAGGATACTTTTCACATACCTGCGATTGACCACGTGTGATTTATGAATGCGGATAAAACGCTGTTCATCCAGGAGATCCGCAAAATCTTTTAATGTTCGGGACGCAAGTATTTTTTTCCGGTCAAGCAGGTGAAAGGTAGTATAGCTACCTTCCGCCTCCAGCCGTACGATATCCTGTATCGGCAAAAACAAAGTTCCTTCTGTAGTGGAGATGGCCAGCTTAAATTCATCCGGTGTTTTTGCGCGCAGGTTACTGATAAAATTTTGCAGCACGGGCATTGGGTTGAAGGGAGTATCATTTTTTCCCCTGAAACGATCAATAGCATTCTTCAACTCTTCCGGATCAATCGGTTTCATTAAATAATCCAGCGCACTGTAACGAATGGCTTTGATCGCATAATGGTTGAAGGCGGTAATAAAAATGATCTCAAAGTTGATAGGATCAATCTTGTTCAACATTTCAAAACCACTAAGCCCGGGCATTTCAATATCGAGAAAAACAAGGTTGGGCCTGTGATGCTGAATCGCTTTCAATCCATCAAAGGCATCGCTGCAATTTGCCACCAATACCAATTCAGGAAACTTATGCTCGAGGTTATCCTGCAATGACTTGCGGATAAATGCATCGTCGTCGATGATAATTGCTTTGTAAATATTCATGCCCGAATCTCTGCGTGCAAAATGCACGGTGCGTTTTACCTGACAGGTGTATTTTAATCTTACAACTATTGCACCTATGAATTTTTCATGAAATGCGTTGGAGCTCCTTTTCTATTTCCCCCATTGCCAAGTTACAACCTTCTTCCAGTTGATCAATCAGGATCTGTAATTCGTGAGGAGAAATCTCCCTGGCCTTTATTTCGATGGTATTGGCTATCAACTCTTCTTTCTTCATTCCGAAAAAACCTACCTGTGGTTTTAACCGGTGAGCAGCCTGGTATAACCGTTCACGGTTTCCTTCATCTGCCATTGATTTCAATTGCTGCAGCCTGGCCGGCACCAATTCGAGAAACTGCTGAAAATATTCAATCATCTTTGATGGGTCATCACCATATAAACTCTTAATCCTCGAAAGGTCAATGGTTTCTCTCCTCAAAATCTTCGCATTCAATTTATCCTTTACTCCTAACGCTGGCTGCGGCGCATCGTGACTTGTGTTATGTATTATGTGATTCGAATTACGCTGAAGCACTTTTCCAATCTCTCTCAACAATTCTTCTTTACTGAATGGTTTGGCTACATAACTGTTCATGCCCGCATCCATACATTTTTTCAGGTCACTTCTAACCACACTGGCTGTGAGTGCTATGATCGGAATTTGAGAAACAGGAGCAGGAAATGATGACCTGATGATGCGGGTGGTTTCATAGCCGTCCATCTCCGGCATTTGTACATCCATCAAAATGAGATCGAAACCCAGACCATTACTTTCTGAAATGGGAATAATATCATTTGTATATTCTTTTAATGCAGCAATCACCTCTTTGCCATTCTTCACTACTTCAATTTTCACTTCATCAATCATCTTTTTCAGCGTATCCACTGCTACTAACTGGTTGTGCTCATTGTCTTCTGCAAGTAATATTTTCAACCCAAACAAATCATCAGGTGAATACCCATCGCGCTGCAGTTGGAAATTATTGAGTTGCTCCGCTGAACTATTTTCCAATACAAGTTCGAAAGAAAAAACGGCTCCTGAATTCAGATCACTCTCCACTGCCAGTTTTCCGCCCATCAGTTCCACCAGGTTTTTAGAAATGGTGAGACCAAGGCCAGTACCTCCATGTGTGCGGGCATCGTCCGCGTTTGCCTGTGTGAAGCTGTCGAATATTTTTTCCAGCTTGTCCTTTGCTATGCCGATACCAGTATCGGAAACAGAGAACTTCAAAACAACTTCGTCATTCGTGGAGTCGTCCGTAATAACAGAAATAGTTACACTTCCCATCTCTGTAAACTTTACCGCGTTACCAGCAAGATTCAATAAAACCTGTGAGAGTCTTGCAGGATCGCCGGTTAAAACATGTGGAACCTCGTTTGCTATCTCGGTAAATAGCTTCAACCCTTTTTCATCTGCTTTCATTTGTAGTGTATCATGCACCCTTTCCACCACCTCCCGGATAGAGAATGGTATTTTTTCCGGCTGCATCATCCCGGCTTCCAGTTTGGAAAGGTCAAGAATATCGTTGATGATCACCAGGAGATTTTCCGAAGAATGCTTTATGATGAAGAGATAGCGAAGGTTTTTTTCATTCTGTGGTTCATCGAGCAGCAGGTTCGTTATACCCATTACTGCATTCATCGGTGTACGGATTTCATGACTCATGTTGGCGAGAAACCGGGACTTGAACTGCTCACTCTTTTCAGCCCTTTGTTTTGCCTGTTCAACCAGGATATTTTTTTCAGTCAGCTGTTTTTCAGCTCGCTGTTTTAACTGATAACGGTTCAGGAGCAATGCTGCTATCAACAGCATGAGGAAGGCACCAACAATGAATACATTCTTTAATTGGCGTTGGCGCGCGGCTTCTTCTTCCTGAAGCAATTTGTCTTTATTCAGCAGCGCAATCTCTTTGTCTTTTTGTTCAGTTTCAAATTGTGCCTGCAATTCCAGGAATTTTTGATCCTGGCTCTTCCTGTTCACGCTATCCTTTAACATCGCGGCGTTCTGAAGCGCTTCAAACGCCATTTTATGATTGCCCAGTTTTGCATAAGCGTTAGCCGAGCCTTCATAACAGACTTGTTGTTCGAAAAAAAATTCGTCTTTTCCCTTCACAACGGTAAGTCCATTTTGAAATGCTTCCAGTGCAAGCGGGTATTGGTGCATCTCAAGGTAGCAGAGCCCAAGGTTGGCGTTATTTTCAGCCATCAACTTTTCTGAACCAATGCTTGTGGAAGCGGCTACTGCTTTTTTAAAGTTTTGGATGGCACTGGAATACTTTTGCGTTTCCTGGTACAGTGTCCCAAGGTTCTCGTATGAACTTGACAGACGGAAGTAATCTTCTTCTTTTTCAAAAGCAGCTATTGCTTCCAGTAACATTTTCTCCGCATCATTGTATTTTTTTTGTTTGATGAAGATGCCTCCGATGTCAAGCTTCGCAACAGCAATTTGTTCCTCGTTACCCAATTCAGTTTGAATATCGAGAGCTTTCTTGCACCAGGTTAATGCCTCTTCCCATTTTTCCTGTCCCATGTAAATGATGCCAATGGTAATAGAGGCACGCGCGAGCCGGTCCTTGTTTCCGGTTTGTTCAGCAATCTCATAAGCTTTTCTTAAGTCCTGAAGCGCCTCATTTAAACGACCCATATCGAAATAGAAACTTCCACGATTAATGTAGATCAGGGCAATCCTGCTTTTGTCGCCCAATTCCACTGCCGGTTCCAGCGCAAGGTTCGTATAATACAATGCACTGTCGTATTCACTTTTGCTGGCAAAACAAGCTCCGGTGTTCAGGCAGCACTGGGCAATACCTTTTGTCCATTTTATTTGTATGGAAAGCGACAGTCCCTTTTTTGAATAGAAGATGGCACTGTCAGGAGTGGTTTCAAGGTAAGTGGTTCCTATTCTTCGCAAGGCATTTACACGACTGGTATCATCTGGTGCCTCTTTGTATAGCAAGCGGTATTTAGCGAGTGCTGCAGTATCCTGGGCTGATAAATACACGAATCCCATACTCATGATTACCAGTATAAGAAGCAGTATTTTTTTCACGGTAGAAATTTTATAACACAACACTTTTTGCAAAAGAGGTGGAGTTAAAGGCAGATCCACCGGAGCTGCAAAATATTTTGAAATGCAACTTACCAAAAAAGTGATAGCGTTCCACTACCAATCCGGCATCTGTCCTCGGCATAACTATATTAGTGTTTATTAATCATTGTTGTCTGTCTAAAAAATCACTTTGGGTTAAAACCCAATACCGGAGCGCATCCAATAACCTGTTGCATTGCTTTTTTGGTATCCGGTTTCGGGGTGAAAATCCCGTTCACTAGCTCATTCCTGCCTTTCACCAAATGGTTTCGGCTGCAGGTACCAGATCAATTTATCTTCGCTACAACATTGAAGAAACCTGGATGGAATTCACCATAATTTAAATCAATACACTATGAAAAATAGTTTAGTCATGCTTGTTTTTTGTTTTTCAATGCAGCTTCAAGCACAGAATCTTCCCCAGCTTATTAAAGACATTACCCCTGGCCCGCAAAATTCTGATATCACTGACCTTGTTGCAGTGGGTGATATTGTTTTCTTCATTGCACCCGATGGCAGCAATAGTTTCCAGTTGTGGAGAACGGATGGAACCACTGCCGGAACGTATGTAGTGAAAGTAATAAATCCTTCAAGTCCGAACGGGATGTATAGCTACTTCACTTCACTCCAAAATGTAGGTGGAACTTTATTTTTTCTCGCTGATGATGGTGTGCATGGCGTGGAATACTGGAAAAGTGATGGTACAGAAGCAGGTACTGTGCTGATAAAGGATATTGCTCCCGGTTCCGCGGATGCATTTACCGACTTCGGTATTGACGCCGACTACCTGGCGGTTATTGGAGATATTCTTTACGTTAGTGCCGGTGGCGGCACAGCGTACAATGACTTCGAATTGTGGCGAATTGATGGTACCGAAGCGGGAACGTATATGGTAAAGGACATTATACCCGGAACTACAGGCAGTCATCCTGAATTGCTTTCGAATGCAGGTGGCATTTTGTATTTCCAGATAAGAAATGCAAGTGGCATCCGTGAGGTTTGGAAAAGTGATGGAACAGAAGGCGGAACGGTGTTTCTTAAAACCGTAGTAAACGTGCTCGACAGGTATGAACGCGATGGAAACTATTTCATCGAGTACAATGGACTGATCTATTTCGGTGCTGCAACGGAGCCTTACAATGATGAATTATTTCGTACCGATGGCACTCCTGCGGGAACAGAACTGTTCCTGGATTTAAATCCATCTGATGGCAGCGAACCACACGGTTTCTACATTTTCAATAACAAGCTGCTCTTTATTGCACAGGCAGATGACGATAGAAACCTGTACACTTCTGATGGCACCGTGGCTGGTACTCAAGTATTGCTTGACAGTAACGGAAATCCTGCAATCGCAGGTACGGCAACAGATGTAGGCGAATTGACAGTATATACCGGCAATAGAATCTACTATGCCGGTGGTGAAAGCAATGGGAACAAGATCTGGACAACAGATGGCACTCCGTCCGGTACCTACAAGCTCGCGAACCTGGTATTTGATTATTCTGCCGAAGGAACAGCAGTTGGCAGCAATGCGGTGATCAAACTTAAAGATGAAAACGAAAGCTGTTACACTTTTTATGAAACCAATGGCACTGCAGCCGTAACTTCAAAATCTTTTGACTGCGATCTTTTGAACGGTCATAACCAGCTAACAACACTGGGTAACAAAGTGATTTTTGCGGCTACCAGTGATGATGAAGGAAGAGAGCTTTGGTCCTATGAGCCTGCTTTTCTTACAGGTATTGAAACAATTGCAAATCCTGAAATACAGGTTTTCTCCAATCCTTCTGCCAATGGTATTTTTCAATTCAGCATTCCTTCTTCATCTACCGCTGCAACTATTAATGCGTATGATGTTTGCGGAAGGAAAATTTAT
>JBDSEW010000168.1:0-7146 GCA_039919825.1 Chitinophagales bacterium
CAAATAATCCCTGAAAGGATTGAATAGTTGCAGGAAGCTGATAGAGTGTTTCCACCGAAATCATTTCATTGTTCACGATAGGAATGTAAGTTCCTTCATGTGCTGAGACATCGAAGGCACTGCTTCCACAGAAACCACAGGCTGAACTGGTGATGAATTTTTTTCCTGTTGATAAATCAATTTTCACCTCCGGTGCCAATTCTACCAGTAAAGCGTTTTCCTGCAGTGTTTCCTCTTCAAAGTTGCCGGTGAAACGAATCGAAAGTATATCAGCAGCCTTATGAATAAAGTGTTCGGCAAATAAGAATCCTGTGACCATATTAAAATCATCTCCGGGAGTACGCATGGTTACGGAGAGTAATTCTTTCCGCCGGTTATCCATTGGACCACAAGCAATGCTGATCTCAAGAGGTGCCTCTTTAATCACTGTATCCAGGTCGCTGTTGAAGTGATTGCCCGAAACCCTTTTTACAGGGAATGATTGTAATCCTTTGTGCAGCTTATTTTGACGGGTAGAAATCATGAAGAGGAAAGTTACAAGGACTTTTTCAATTGAAAGCTACCAGTAAAAATACCGTAAACAGAATGATTGCATTTATTCTGGAACTATTCAAGTGGAAGATCCATTGCTTCCATCAATCTTGCTACCGGATACCGCTGGTGTGATTTTTCATAGTAAGGTGAGTGTTTATAAACGAAATGCAGTTGTGCGTTGGCATCTTTGGCAAATTCAGGATCTGTTTCCTTTCGTTCTTCAAGGGCTATTTTAAGCGCAGGATCTTTTTGGAGTAATTCAGCAGCAAGATCTTCCCACACATAATCAGAAAAGTATTCTTTAGCCATTAAAATGGGATCAAAGAAATTCCAGGCAAAATAAGAATCTGCGCCTTGTGGTTCGAGCATTTCCACAATGTAGCGATTGGATGATTGGTTTGGAAATACCACAACATCTCCTTTATAATAGTGGAGTTGTTGTTGCTCTGTGTGCAGCTTTATATTCGAATGCAAAAAATGTCCTTCAAATGCACGATCAACGGTTTTAAAGTCTTCGATGTAATAGACGTTCACATTTAGGGTGGTATCTTTTGTCAAACGTTTTATGGAAATGCCATTCCATTTCAAACGGACAATTACCGCTTCCCATCCTTGTGGAATAATGTAAGCGAAAGGTTTGGAAACACTAGTTGCAGCTTCATAATGGTTATAATACTTAACGTCCTTTTCGAATGGTTCCTTTCTGTCGTAGTATAATCGTTGCAGCCCGCTTACTTCACTCGCTGTATGTTTGGCAACATATCCTTTGAAAGGAATAGGCTCAAATTTCTTTTCATTAAGTATCCAGGTCAATGGAAATTCTTTCTGTTGTGTAACAGCTTCATCTGCTTTCTTCTTATTCTCTCCAATCAAAACATTATCCCTGTTTACCACCTTAGCCACTTCTTCCAGCAGCTGGTAGGTGCTCCGCACTCTTGCTGTGTATGCTTTAAGCATGTGTGTTTCCGGCATCATCCCGATGCAGTTGAAGAGTGCCGTATATCCTGTAGAATAGCGGGCTGTTTCCAGGAATTGTATCAACCCTGAATCAGGAGTTTCCTCCATTGTATTTACATAAGGAATCATTTCAAACCCGGCATTCTTCATCGCAACATTCAAATCAGGAAGCAATGTGTTTTCCTGGTAAGCAGCCAGCATTGGTTGTAATTTATCAGGTTGTGATGGAATCAGCGTCATGGTATACTGATAGTCGGCACCATTGCTCACATGGGTATCTACAAAAATTTCCGGTTGCCATTCCCGGAAGATCTCTGTAAACGTTTGTGCTTCGCGGGAATCGCAT
Organism: Chitinophagales bacterium; assembly: GCA_039919825.1. Classification (GTDB taxonomy): domain Bacteria; phylum Bacteroidota; class Bacteroidia; order Chitinophagales; family UBA10324; genus JACCZZ01. The sequence continues at coordinate 1,838 of JBDSEW010000168.1, forward strand.
TTTACGAAGTCACGGTTGAGATCATAATTCTGAGCTGTGCCACGGAAGCCATATGCCTCAGGCCCGTTTTGGTTGACCCTGCTGAATGATCCGCGGTTCAGCATGCCACTTACATTATAAACCGGAATGATGATGATGACCACATGATCCAGGATACTATTGAATTCCTTTTTCATCAGCACATCGCGCGCAAACATCATGCTTGCATCAATACCATCAGGTTCTCCGGGATGAATGCCGTTGTTGATCAGATAAATTCTTTTGTCCTGGTTCCGGATTTCAGCGGCACTAAAAATTTTATCTTTTGAAATTACCACAAGGTGCAGTGGTTTTCCTACGCTGGTGGTTCCATACTGAAGTACTTTGACTTCTTCAGATTTTTGATCCAGTAATTGATACCAGGCAATGCATTCCTCATATGTGGTGGTTTGATTTCCGTTTCCTTTTTCAAACGGGGTAAGCAATTCATTGCCGGGCTGATCCTGGTGAAGCATGAAAAGAAGATTTATGAAGATGAAAAACATGTGCCCTTATGTAAATAAATCCAGAAGTTCCAGGATGTAACTTTTTATTCAGAAATAACTGCAATAACAGTTTCTCCGCCACGCACATCCTGGTTCAGTTGAACAAGGATCTTTGCATCCAATGGTAAAAACAAATCAACACGGGAACCGAATTTAATGAAACCAAATTCTTCACCCTGCTTAACGGTATCCTTTACTTTCAGGTAATTTACTATCCGTCGTGCAAGGATGCCGGCAATCTGTCGCATCAACAGTTCAGTCTTTTCGTTATTGATCACCACTGTAGTCCGTTCATTTTCAGTTGAAGATTTCGGATGCCATGCCACCAGGAATTTTCCCGGATGGTATTTCAGATATTGCACCTCGCCGCTGACCGGATTACGGTTTACATGCACATTGGCAGGCGACATAAAAATGGAGACCTGCCTTCGTGGAGCATTAAAATATTCTGTTTCCATGGTTTCTTCAATCACCACTACTTTTCCGTCGGCGGGAGCAATTATTTCATTTGCATTCGCGGCAATATTTCTTTCCGGGTTCCTGAAGAATGAAATGAGGAAAAGATAGAACGCTACTGAAAGGAGGATGAGTGCAGCCTGCAGCCATACGGGCAAAGCAATTAATAGCATTAATAGCAAATTGATAATAATGACTACTGCACCAACTACCAGCAATGTGGCTGTTCCTTCTCTATGAATTCTCAACATATTTTCAGTCGCTAATTTAAAGTTCAAAACTATTTAACAGGTCAGACTGGAGTACAGATGAGACGGATCTCGTTTTATTTCATTATTAAACTGATCATGTAAAAAACAAATACAAAGGGAATGCAAAAAATAAATGCGTCAAAACGATCCAGGAAACCACCGTGTCCCGGCATGAAAGAGCCGGAATCTTTTACCCCCACATTTCTTTTGATCATCGATTCAACAAGGTCTCCAATAGTTCCTGTTACTGAAACTATTGCTCCCACAGCCATCCATCCAGCAGCTCCAAACTGATGAAAAAAATTCGAGAGCACCCATCCTGTTAGCATCGCGAAGATAAATCCACCAATAAATCCCTCCCACGATTTACCAGGCGAAACAGACGGATATAGTTTGTGTTTTCCAAACAACGATCCTGATAAGTAGGCCATTGTATCGTTGGCCCATACCAGCAATACAATCCCAAGAATTAATCCGCACCTATCGGGAAACCAGGGTCCATTTTCATGAGCATACGGGAAAAATACTGCCATAGACAACGGAAAGCTGATGTATAATGTGCCTGTTGCATTTAATCCCGCATTGCGCAATGGTGCCTTGCTTTTCAGGAATAATTCAAGCACCAGGTAGCCCAGCAAAAGGGGAACGATAAAAAAATAGATGTATTCATTTACAAAGGGCAGAAATCGGAAACCTGTGGCGAGCAAATAAAAAATAATGGTTCCTGAGATCATGGAATAGAGCCGTGCAACACGTTGCTGCTGCTGCGAATATTCCTGCTGCGAAACTATAAGACGGTAATATTCCCACAAGCAACCTGTGTGTATCACCAGCATTAAGATCAGAAATCCATATTCATGAATAATTAAACCTCCCAAAATTACAGCGGCAAATACACCGCCGGTAAGTGACCGCTTTGCCAGGTCATTCATAGCAACTGATTAACAGGGTGCAGTAAATAAGTTGGATGGATGTTACTCTATTCATCAGCTAAAGGATTCTTCAATAAGATTGATTGCAGCTATGGAATCTTTTAGGGCAACGTACACGCTGATTTCACCAAGTGTAATATAGGAAGAGTCCTGCTGATTCAGAATGACAGCTTCAATGTTGTTTTCCTTCAGCATACTCTGCACCAGGGTAGCCTGATGTGGCATAGATGTTTCGTACACTTTGATCCATTCTTCCTGTTGCATCTCGCCTAGTTGTTAAATACCTATGCAATACCTGCTCCCATTGAATTACTAATAAATAAATTTCTGGCGGTCGCTTACCTTTTTGAAAATGAAAAGCAAGCCAGCCAGCAATACGGTGCAAACCAAAACAACAACTGTAGGAAGCGCATCTTCCCCCGCAACGTTAAATTGTATGAATTCATGTTCATGCAGGTAAGCAAGCACTATTTGTCCACCATTGATGAATGCATGTGCAAGAATGGGTACCCACAGGCTTCCACTCCAGTAAAACAAATAACCAAGCAATCCGCCCAACATCATCCTCGGCACAAATCCGTAGAATTCGAAATGGATAAAGCTAAAGATGAATGCCGTGATCCAAATAGCGATGTGCACACTTTTTAACCATTCTTTCATCACTTGCTGGATGCAGCCGCGGAAAAATAATTCTTCCGCTATCGCCGGAAGAATTGCGATCACAATCAGATTGATAAAGAGATCTGATTGAGTGGGCATCCTCAAAAACAGGCTGGTTATTTTTTCGTTGGAAGCTGTTGACTCCTTCATTATCTTTTCAACGGAATCAAGGAAAGCAGGCAGGTCAAGCTGTTGATTGATGGTATAAGCAAAACTGATAAACGGACCTGCAGCAGCCAAAACCACTACTGCCAGCAATAACAGCATTGCATTGAACTTCCGGTTGAGAAAGAGAAAGTCACCACCTGGAAATTTTATGAATGCAAAAAGGAGTGCAGGTACCAAAAAACCTCCTAACGACGACATGAACTGGAGCAATTTGATGGCATTCACCTGGTTGGGATTCATGGCTACTGCATTCGTATTGCTCATTGCATTTTGCATCACCACATCAATAGTGGTAATCCCGAACATCGGCCTTACCAGGAACATACCCAGGATGGTGAAAAGAAAAATAAAAATTAGGGTGAGAGAGGTAAGGAGAAGCAGTTGCAGTAACGGATGCATGCCGTCCATCAAATAACGTCCACTATTCATGCGCGCAAAAGTCGTAAATTCGGCGCGGATTTAGGTAGTTGTTTTGTGGTGTGTAATAATTCAGGGGGAAGTTACTTTTCTATAGCTAAAAGAATCAGGAACCAGGAGTCAGTGCTGACGACTGACGACTAATGATTAAAATCGGAAACATATCCCTGGGAGAATTCCCGCTTTTACTTGCGCCAATGGAAGACGTGAGTGATCCGCCTTTCAGGGCTGTTTGCAAGATGAATGGTGCCGACCTGATGTACACGGAATTTATTTCTTCAGAAGGCCTCATCCGGCATGCCCGCAAGAGTATGCAGAAGCTCGACATCTATGACTATGAGCGTCCGATTGGTATCCAGTTTTTCGGTGGCGAGATCGACACGATGGTGGAATGTGTAGAAATCATTGAAGAAGCTCAGCCGGATCTCATTGATATTAATTTCGGCTGCCCTGTGAAAGGCGTGGCCTGCAGGGGAGCTGGTGCCGGTATTTTGAAGGATGTTCCTAAGATGGTGACAATGACGGGAGAGATCGTAAAGCGAGCCACATTACCTGTTACAGTAAAGACAAGGCTGGGTTGGGATGATGATACCATCAACATTATGGAAGTTGCCGAACGATTGCAGGATGTCGGTATTGCTGCGCTCAGCATTCACGGACGTACACGCTGCCAGATGTACAAAGGTGTAGCAAGATGGGAACCTATTGACGAGGTGAAGAAGAATCAGCGCATCCGGATTCCAATTTTTTTAAATGGCGATGTTACCTCTTCTGAAAAAGTAAAATTCATCCGTGAAAATTTCGATGTGGATGGTGTGATGATCGGCCGTGCTGCCATAGGCAATCCCTGGTTTTTTAACCAGGTAAAACATTTTCTTAAAACTGGTGAACATCTTGCTCCACCAACTATTGAAGAGCGTATTGAAGTATCGCGCACACACCTGCATAAATCAGTTGAATGGAAGGAAGGAAGACTTGGTGTTTTGGAAATGCGGAAGCACTATGCAAATTATTTCAAAGGGTTGCACAATGTGAAAGAATTCCGTGACCGGTTGGTACGCATGGAAGAGGTGGATGAAATAGAAGGGGTATTTGAGGAGATGAAAATCCGTTATGCAGGAGATGCAGTTGCTGTTTAGTTGCTATAGTTTACAAGCTACTTCAATCATTGTGCTCAATTGAATGCTTTTCATAAAGAGCAGGTATCTTTTCATTCACCCTTTTTTCTTTTGGCTTTTGAAATTCCTTCTGATTTTATTTATTCAATGTTTAATGATTGGTAAATTGTTTTCGCAGGGACTTTCTGCCTACCTGAATACCCGCAATGCCTTTTGCGTGTTCGATGATTCTACAACCAAAGAAATAGATTACCTGAAGCCGCAAAACTTTAAGATTGGCGGAAACTGCATCGCATACATAGCCAATGATGGCAGTTTTAAAGTCTATCAGAAGGGAAGGGTGGTGAAAGTGAACGACGGATTCACCACCGATTATGCAATGACGAGTAATTATGTGGTGATGAAGAACAACACTTCCCTGCATGTTTATGACAATGGAAAAACGACTCTGCTGGTCCGCAATCCATATGATTATGTTGCCTCCGACAGCATCATCGGATTTGCTGATCCTGTTACGAAGGCCTACTATATTTATACCGATGGGAAAATTTCTGCACTTACTAACGACCTCATAGGTGACCCGATTCAGGTGAATGCTATAGGAAAGAACCTGCTCGCTTACACTACCGTGAATGACAGCTTAAAAGTTTATTATCATGGAAATCTCTATCCTCAGCCTGTTCAAAATGTAAAGGGTGTAAAAGTTGGTAAAAATATTGTTGCCTATAAAAACGAGTATGACAGCGACTTAAAAGTGTTTTATAAGGGGGAAACATTTACACT
>JBDSEW010000279.1:0-3253 GCA_039919825.1 Chitinophagales bacterium
AATCTTCGAAATTTTATAGTGAAAAAATTGTAATAATATTAATACGATTCCAAAATAATCGCTGACCACCAATTAGACCCTTTTAAAGGAATCTTTACAATGCACGTTTATTAAATTCTATCTTCTATTTTTAACGGTGCCAAATAACTTTCAATAGTATTGCATCATGAAAGGAAAAACAATTGTTATCACCGGCGCCACTTCAGGTATCGGATATGAAACAGCACTTGCGCTTGCAAAAAAAGGAGCAAGAGTGATTATTATTTCCAGAGACAAGAATAAGATAGATTCGGTAATTGAAAAGATCCAGACTCTGACAAGCAATAAATCAATATATGGATATACTGTTGATTTGAGCTCACAAAAACAAATTCGTGAAGGATGTAAAAATATCCTGCAGGATTTTCCCCACATCGATGTATTGATCAATAATGCAGGTTGCTGGTTTTCAAAACTGATGTACACAGAAGACATGAGCGAAATGCAGTTTGCTATCAACCACCTCGCTACTTTCCTGCTGACACACCTTTTGCTTCCTGCATTAAGGAAGTCAGATGATCCGCGCGTCGTGAATGTGAATTCCGATTCTCACTTCAATGGAAAAATGCATTTTAATGATGTGAACCTTACGAAGAACTATCATGGATTAAGAGCTTATGCACAGTCAAAGCTGGCCAATGTGCTATTCACTTATGAATTCGATAGAAGAAAACACGCAGGTGATCCTGTGATGAATGCATTGCAACCCGGATTGGTAAAAACAGATATTGGTTTAAAACACACTTTTCCTTTTCATGCTTTTGTGTGGAAACTACGAAGGCTGGCAGGAATATCTGTCGCTGAAGGTGCAGCTACTTCCATTTATCTTGCTTCAAGCGAAGAATGCAAAGGTCTCAGTAGCACTTACTGGGATGAGGGCAGGATGAAAAAATCTTCTGCTGCATCTTACTCCATACAGGATGCGCAGGCTGTCTGGGCATTGAGTGAACAACTGTGTACCATCACGAATTACTTTGATCCGGTTCTGTAGTTTCACGTCTGCCACTTGTTGCAATCAATCGATATTATCTGCTGTCAATTTTATTTCAAGTCTTTGTAGACTCTGAATATTCTCTCGAGGATACGCAACTTCACAGATTCTGAAAACAGGTTAATGAGCTTTCTAAGGAACCACAAGAGTTCCTTTCAGCATGCTTCGAATAACTATCGTTGTATTTTCATCAGGCATCATCACCAGTAATTTAGCCTTCCACGTTGGTCGGGATTTATAATCAATAGTGTTCGAAACATCCTCAAAACATTGTCTGATATACCTTGCAGCTACTCTCTAATGTGCTTCGATCATTAGGAATTTTCCCTTATGAGCATCAATTTTGTTTTTTAACGCTAAGTCGCTAAGAAAATCACAAAGGATCAACATTCTGATTTTTTGGCGTCTTGGCAACTTTGCGCTTGTATTATTTTATCTCAGGTTAATCAATAGTATTCGAAGCATCATCTAAGTCTTTACTAATATATCTTACAGCTACTTTCGAATGTGCTGTTACTAACATGAATATAACAGTTAGTCCGGATTTAATTCAATCCGGACTTATTGAGAAGAGGATTTCCAATCCTCTCCTGCGGGAATTGTGAAATTTATATTTTCTGACATTGTTGAGATGAATACATCAATAATATATAATAAAGTTGTCATTAAAATTGATTCTCTTAAATTCACGCACGCAGACGCTCTCGTTGCCCTACTGCATTCGCGCGCCAGTTTACGGCGGCCTTTCTTTTGTGTTCGTAGGGATTTCAACAAGAGTGCATGCATCACCATAGATGTATCAGTGCGTAAACTCCTTACTGAATGCTCTCCAGTCTTTTCTGAAGTTTATTAATTAGGTCTTTTTGCTTTGCAACATCTTCCTGTTTCACCTGGGATGCTCCGTCATTATCCGAAGAGGTCCTCTTATATTCGCGGATATTTTCTTCGCTGTTGGTGATTTCTTTGTGATAACCGTCTTCCTGCTTCGCTAATTTTGACAAGTCACTTTCAAATCCGTTTAGCTTTTTTTGCTCCTCCTTCTCGAGCCCCTCGTTCTTGCTCGACCTTGCCTGGTCTACAAGCGCTTTTTGATCCTGAACCAGCTTACCCACTCGTTCCTGGTCTTTTTCACTGGTAGCAATCTTTTGCCTTGTCTTCTCAATGTTCTGATTTTCCGCATCGATAGTTTTTTTCAGCTTGTCCTGCTCGCTGTTTAAGCCGTCTAATTGTGATTGTAGATCTTTCAGCTTGCTATTCTCCAGGTCAATTCGTTCCTGAACGGCACCCCTGTAAGCCTGCACTGCAAAATCCCGGGTGTACTTTCTTGCTGATAGATATTCAGTTTCATTTTTTTCTTTCGAGAGGAATGCACTGTCTGCTTCATAGAAAAAGAGTAACTCCACATGATCTTCATACTCATTCACAATTCCATACACATTGAGCGGCCTGGGCGAAATGCTCTTTATGGTTGTTCCACGAACGATGTATTCATTATTCACCTGTTCCAGGTTCGCCCTGCTTTCGGCCTTCATGGCCTTGCTCAGTGCCTCGACAGTACCTTTCTTTTTAACCTGCGGAATGTCAATCCTGAAACCGGGCTGAGTGCCTTTGCTCATGGCTTTGGTGATGTCTTCAATCACAAGGGGTTTTGCCACATTGCCTGAATCTGATTGTGCTGTAAGCTGGCCAACCAGAATGGAAAAGAATAAAAAAAGGATAGGTGATTTCATGGTTTGAGAATTTCTTTTGGATGAATAGTCAACTCTAAACTACTGAAAAAAATCAGCACAAGATATTTTGGCAAACATGATGCAGCTTCCCATTAATTATTTGAGTAAATCATCTTCAGTCGAATACCACCTATTCATAATTAGGTTTGATCCGCGAATTGATGAAGGTTCCCGAGGTGCCACCAGCTTGAATTACTGATTTGTATTCTTCCCCAATCTCCGGATCAACTCTTTTGCAATGATAAATTTATTTGTCGCCGAATTAGTGCAATCTACTGTGTTACCAACCAAATTTTGACGGTGTGGATTGATGGAATCTATTGAATTCCTCTATGTTTCATTAGCTTGCACCTTTACCTTATCATGAAGACTCGGAGGCGGTGTAAAGTTTTAAATATTCCCTGTCCTCGTGTTTCCGCCCGCAGGTTTTTGCTATAAGGACGCGGGCGATGGAGGATTCAATGCTGCTAATTTGCTACTTATCTCTTTGTCT
>JBDSEW010000170.1:0-4843 GCA_039919825.1 Chitinophagales bacterium
TTGTAATGCGTTCCTACCTTAACGATAGTTGTGATGGGCATTGAATCCATACTTTTTTAATCCGTGGTTATCCGAAAAACCTGTGTCATCCGTGTGCTATTTTTCTTTACTGAAGATTTTGATTCAACCAAAATCAAAAGTTTAATCTTTATCACCTTGAAAAATTCATGATTCAAAAATTACCACGTTCATTTTACCTGCGCGACAATGTGCTGCAGATAGCCCGCGAGCTGCCGGGAAAGTTTCTAATGACCAAAGTGGAAGGCATTAAAACGGGTGGCATGATTACAGAAGTGGAGGCCTATGCCGGTGTATCAGACCGGGCTTCACATGCCTACAACAACAGGAGAACCAACCGGACGGAAGTAATGTATTCGCAGGGTGGAACGGCCTACGTGTATCTGTGCTATGGTATTCATCACTTATTCAATGTAGTTACTAATCAGCACAATGTTCCACATGCCATATTGATCAGAGGTATTGAGCCGGTGGAAGGAGTGGAGGTGATGATGCAGCGCCGGAAAAAGATGAAACTGGATTTCACGTTAACTGCTGGTCCGGGTGCGGTTTCGCAGGCGCTGGGAATTAGTACGCAGCATACGGGTATCAGTTTACTTTCCAATACTATCTGGCTGGAAGACCGGGGAATAAAAATTTTATCCAAAAAAATGACAAATGGTAAACGCATTGGGGTGGATTATGCGGGGGAAGATGCACTGCTGCCGTACCGGTTCTTTATTGCCGGTAACCCGTGGGTATCGAAGAGCCGTCAATGAAATCAGCAGGCAATCGGAGGTAGACAATTCCCAGTGGAATGAGCAGGCAAGCAAAGAGGATCAGGTAAAAAGTAATCAGCGAGCTAATCTATGATAAGCCAGTGCGGATTGCATTCAGTTCTTCTAAAATAAATTTCTGTTTAGAAAGCAGGACAGTAAACCCTCTTGTAGTGACGTGGTGGCTGGTTATTGCCTGTATAAACAATCCCCAGCTCAAATCCTCCTTTTCCATTGGTTGCGGGACTGAGGTCGCCAGAAGTGGTAACATCGTAGCTGATACCTGCCTGAACACCCTTCATCATGATTCCTATGGTAGGTATAATGTCAACGCCGGCGCGGGTAAACACACCTACATAAAACACGCTGGGTAATCCGCGTGGATTGTTGTTGAGGTTGAGGCCAAAGTTGGATCCCAGCACGAATTCATTGTCGTTGTTTTGCAACTGGTATTGAATAAAGGGGAAGACGTAATACTTATTGTTGAAGCCAAAGGTAGCGTTGGCATGTGCTACATACCGCATGTTTATCACATTGTCACTTGCCGCAAAAAAGGATTCGGTAGGTGTGGTAAGGTGAAAGGCTGCGCCGCCAAACTGAATCCTTGCCGAGTTATTGATGATACCATCGAAAGAAGCTCCAGCAGCAAAATCAGCGTAACCGATCTGGTAATAATCAAAGTGCTCTGAGGTAATGCCATTGAAACCGAGACCGTCGAATTCATCGCCGAAATCAAGCTTTTCAAAATCAATTTTCTTTTGCACTACACCGCCCTGTAAACCAACGGCAATGTGGAAATTTCCTTCCTTGTCCAATGCCTGGTGATAGGATGCGGAGAGCATGGCCGTAAGATTGGAAAGTCCACCATCACCTGATTTATCATTGAGCAGTAAAAGACCCAGGCCGAGGTAATTGTAAGAATAACCACCTGCAAACAGCTTCACATCTCCGCTGATAGAAGGAGTTGAATAAACGTAAGGCGAGCTAACGCTGCCCCACTGGTTTTTATAAATACCACCGATCCGGTATTGCCCATCCATTGATCCGGTTAGTGCCGGGTTAAATGTAAAAGGTGAATAATAGAACTGTGAATAATGCACATCCTGCGCCGAAGCACTTGCAATAATGAACATTAAGAAGAAGGCAACGTGTATAGTTTTTTTCATCTACCAATCGGTTTAAGTAATCAGGTAATTCAGGGCTTTTTTAAATTCAGGATTCTAAAATTAGAATACTTTTCGTAAAAAAGTACAATTGACTGCAATTTTAACATTCTTATTCGTCAATGCTGCATTTTTGTTCCATAGGCTAAATCGCCTGCATCGCCCAGTCCGGGCACTATGTACGAGCGTGCATCCAGCTCATTATCTACCACACAAGCCCAGATGGTGACATCGGGAATGTGTTTTAAAACCCAATCAATGCCGGGCTGTGCAGCAATCACACAAGCAAGGTGTGTATGCGCAGGTTTGCCGGATGCAAAGATCTGCTCCAGGGTTTTTACCATCGATCTGCCGGTGGCAAGCATCGGATCAGCCAATATGAGCGTACGATTTTGCAGGTTCGGGGAGGAAAGATATTCCAGTGAAATTTCAAAGGTACCGTCCGGGTGGTGTTTCCGGTAGGCAGATATAAAGGCATTATCTGCCTGGTCAAAGTAATTGAGCAAACCCTGGTGAAGTATCACTCCGGCTCTTAGTATTGCGCCAATTACCGGCTGTGTCTCCAGCACAGGCACGGGCGCAACACCTAATGGGGTGGTGACTGCCTTTTCCCGGTAGGGTAATACTTTGCTGATCTCATAGGCCAGTATTTCTCCACAACGTTCCATGTTTTTGCGAAAGCGCATCCGGTCCTTTTGAATGGTGACATCCCGGATCTCAGCCAAGAATTGATTCACCAACGAATTGGTGGTGCTTAAATCGACTACGGCCATGAGGGGAGAAAGGGTTGAGATTCGAAAGGTAATGGTTTTCTATTGTAGAGACGCAATGCATTGCGTCTCTACAACAACAAAAAATATTCAATCAATTCCTCAAATTTTTCTGACCAATCCTTCCAGGGTCCATTGATGCTGATAAGGTCGTTATGGGCAAGGAAGATAAACAAGCCATTCACCTTCTTCACTTCATCTACCAATTGTTTCGTTTGTTGCAGCGCAGCAGTGGCGTTCAATTCAAGATTATAATACAAGGCTGCATCCATTGCTGCAAATGGATAGATCACCAGGTTAGTGGCTGTTTCCTTTTCCAGGTCATAAAAATAAAATGGAGCAGCAATGCCGGCGCGAAAGCCTGTTTGTGAAGAATAACCCATTGTGTAATCTTCTGTGATTCCGGCAGCAAGCAATTTTTGATAGGTGCCGGGAAATTGCAGTTTCAAAAAATGCTGGCGGTTTCGGAATACTTTTTTGCCGCTGATTTTTTCAAGCCGTTCTTTTTCAATGGCTACTTTTTTCGGAAACTTATTGGATTCATAGCTGGCATGAATACCAATCTCATTTTTAGCAGCGATGTCCTGTACAACCGATGAGAAAAATGTATTCCGCCACGAAATGTTTTTGTCATATAAGCTGTGATCTCCCAGGAGGAAAAAGTACACGGGATGGATTTCATAACGCTCATGCAGTGACTGCTGATAGCTGAAGGTATCAAATGGATCTCCATCAAATCCAGTTAATACTTTGGTGCGAAGTGCAATCTCTTTAAGGTTTAAATTTTTGAGTGACCGGAGAAAGCCACCTGCATTTCGAATGGCACCTTTTTCACGAAAGGCAAAAGCCATATCGATGTCGTATGTAAGCCGGAACTGATATTTTTTTTCAGGAAAAATCAATCCAGGATAACGTGACAGGAGTAGCTGTTTGATAAAAAGCGCATAGTGATTTACAACAGGTATCTTGTGAAAACCAGTCTTGTAATTCAGGCTTTGCTCTGCCGGAAAGCGACCGTGATCATCGGGCTGAAAGGGAAGGTATTCTTCATACCTGGAAACCAGGTAAAAAGTAGCTGCAAAAGGATCGAATGGAAGATCAGAAGGCAGCGCATGATGAAAGAGGGTTTTGATTGCTTGCCATTCTCCTGTCATTACAGTCAAGGGTTTGATACCATTGTCAAAGAGCAATTCATCTGCCTGAAAGAAAATTGCATCCTGATGTTGCTGCCTGCTGTAATTTATTTTTGCACCGGTGGAAGAATGAAATCCGGCAAGGTCAATTGTAAATTCATATTCAATACCCAATAAATCGTGGAAGATCAGCTGCAACGTGTATTGCAGGCGGGAAGAATTTTGCGGCGCATAAATAAGAATTTTGTTTGCTTCCACAGGCAGTTGCTTCAAATTTGTTAAGGAGTATAAAATGGTTGCTGCAGTAAATATTTTTCTTTCAGGAGCGGACAAATTTTGTAGCGCAAATCGCCCGTGTCCTCCGCGATGGCGTCCAGTGTTTCATAAATATCTTTTACACCGATGCGGTCGCACCACTCAAACGGACCGAAAGGATAATTGGTACCCAGCTTCATCGCAATATCAATGTCATGCATTGAGGCCGTTTCTTCGTAGAGTGTAAAACACGCTTCATTGATGACCATCGCAATCACCCGTGGAGTTACCATGCCTACTGTGTCTTGTACGGTGAGATATTCCCAGTCAAGCTTTTTTGCCATTTTATCAAAGGTAATTGCATCAGCATTGTTGAGGAATGAAATTTCCACTTTAGAACGGTTGATAAATGTGGGGAGTGCATTCATTCCAACGAAGTGACAATTTATACTCTTGTCCACGGTCTGAACTAATTGGTGCAACGATTTTTTCACCGCACACACAATCACCGGTTTTTGAAGGGTTGTATAAGTTTTCATCCGCGAAGGATCATCATCGGAATTCAGATCAAACAGCAAGTCATACATTTCCAAATTTTCAGGAAGCACTGTTTGCTGATCCATCCATTCCACACAATATATAGTATTCCCCGGACCGATTTTTTCTTTCAGTTCGAGAAGGCGATGCAGATGTCCGGTGGCAAAAATTTTCAACGCAAAATAATTATTGCTTGTATACCGGTAAAGGTA
>JBDSEW010000299.1:0-7690 GCA_039919825.1 Chitinophagales bacterium
CTCAATGGCCTTATCAGGATTTTGCAATAGTGATTCAAACTGCACGCTCATCACTCTTTTGTCTTTTACATTTTCGCGTGCCCGGATCGCCGAGTTCCAGAGCTTGCTGATGGTGAGCGGATGATAATTCGTCCAGGCCCGGACGGTTTCATACCAGGTAGCATGCGAGCCCCCGAGAAAGCGCCGTTTCCATTTTCTTTTCTGTGATAACAACACATCTCTCGGATCGCGCACCATATTGATGAAATAAGAATCCGGAAATGCATCCAGCACTTCCCTAATATAGAATACATTCTGTGGTGTCTGATCGCAGGGAAATTGTTTCCCATGCTTTACCGCTTCATGTTGAATGACTGCCGAAAAGATGCGGAGTGAGGTAATGGTATTTTGTTGAATGCCTGCTACAATTTGTTTTGCTTCAGCATCATATTTCTCCGGTTCTCTTTTCGCAAAATATCCGGCAGCAGAAATATTCAGTAACCGTGCCGCCAGCTTCACGGCGTCTTCATTCGATAAAATTTTATCCTTGTCTTTTCCCGACCACAATTGCTCAAAAAAATGCAATTCAGGAAACGTATGCACCCGCTGATGATTATTCAAAATACGGCCCATCATGGTGGTGCCGCTACGACTATTTCCTACTACGAAGATAAAAGGCATGAATGCGCTGCGAATTTCGCGCTAAGGTAAGAAAGGGGAGAAGAGTTTGAGGGGTTTGGAGAGTTTATAGAGTTTGAAGGGTTTGAAGGGTTTAGGTTGTGCCTCCAGGGGGAACGTAGCATTTAAAACTCTTCAAACAACATAAACATTTCAAACTAGCCCCCGATTATTGTCCGGCGATATAGCTTTCGAGGTGCTCAATGATGCCCTTTTGTTCCTCAATAAGTAATTTAACCACATCGCCAATGGAAACAATACCAGTAACCTTTCCATCTTCCAATACCGGAAGGTGACGGATGGTTTTTTCCGTCATCATCTTCATGCACTCATCTATCTGCGTGTCTTTGGTGATGGTTTTAACGTGTGCAGTCATTACTTCATTGATGGGTGTATCTTTTGATGCACGACCAAGGAGGATCACCTTCCGGGCATAATCACGTTCGGTAAAGATGCCTACGAGTTCATCTTCCTTCATCACCAGCACACCTCCAAGATTTTTTTCTGCCATTAATTTCAATGCATCATATACTGTGTCATCAGGTGTTATGGAAAATATCTGACTGCTTTTGCGCCGGAGAATGTCGTATACTTTCATGGTCAAAAATTTAAAGGTGTTAAAAAAGTACGCTATGAAATTAATAAAATCTATCGACAAACAGGAACAAATCTGCAATAGATTTCCTGCTATAACCTCTTTTTCATTGGCTTGCAAAGAAAGGTTGTCAAAACGCAGGTTACGTGTCACCCGTACTGTGGGAAGTTTCCTTTCGGGGAGCCAAGGTAACACCTCAATTTATCTGACTGGATCAAAGAGCACCGAAAAAATTGCTCTTTGACTGCCTAATTTCTACTTTCGCAATGCCCACTACTGCAAACTATGAAGTTATTACCCAAGCGCCTCATTTATCTTATTGCCATTGGCGCAGTGCTGGCGATCAGTTTTATTTCCATCCCACATAACGATGCCCGCCCTTTTCATACCACATTGGAAAGAACCTATTTTGATGAAGAAGGCATTCGTTCCCCTATTGATTCAGATCAGTATTTCCTGGGCTCTATCCGTTGCAAAGGTTGTCATGGCTACGATACATTACAGTTTGCCAATGTAGATGCAAATGGGATCGACATCAACTTATATGATGACTGGCAAACGACGATGATGGCCAACGCTGCCAAAGATCCATTGTGGCGCGCGAAAGTGAGTCACGAAATATTGGTGAATCCTTCGCATGCAACCGAAATGCAAACCCAATGTACATCATGTCATGCACCATTAGGACATTTTACAGCCCTGTACCATGGGGCAACTTCTTATACAATAGAAGATCTGTTGAGTGACACTCTTGGACTGGATGGAGTTTCATGCGGTGGTTGCCATGAAATCGGAACGAGTAATCTTGGCACCACCTTTTCCGGAAACATTCCTTACGACACTACGAGAAAGGAATTCGGGCCATTTCAAAATCCATTGATTGGACCGATGCAGTTGTATGAAGGATTTACACCAACCTTCAGTACACACATGAGTAAATCTCAGGTGTGTTCGTCCTGTCATACGTTGATTACACACACTGCTGATTTAAATGGAAACTATACCGGCAGTACATTTATTGAACAAGCCACGTATCATGAGTGGCTCAACTCCGCGTATGCTGCGGATAACATTGTGTGCCAGTCGTGCCACATGCCGCAGCTCACGGATTCAATTGTTATTGCCAACAATATTCTTGCACTTGCGCCGCGCGCACCTTTCAACCAGCACCAGTTTTCTGGTGGAAACGCATTTATGATCAACCTGATCAAACAAAATAAAGAGGCACTGGATATTGTTTCTCCGGATATAAATTTTGATTCTACACTGGCTGCAACTTACCGGCTGTTGCAACAAAAAACGATTGGGCTATTTATTTTTCTTGACAGCATTGCATCAGATACGATCTACCTGAGAGTACGGGTCACCAATAAGGCAGGTCATAAATTTCCTTCGGGATATCCCAGTCGCCGTGCAGTACTTCAATTGGTTATAACTGATCAGGATGAAGATACTGTTTTTCAATCAGGCACTTTTAATGGTAATTTTGAAGTGAATGGCATCAACACCGGCTTCGAACCACATTATGAAGTCATTAAAAATGCGTCGCAGGTTCAGCTGTATGAAATGGTGATGGGTGATGTAAACAATGCTGTTACTACAGTGCTGGAACGCGCGGATGTAATGCTCAAAGACAACAGGATTCCACCTGAAGGATTTTTTTCTACCCATCCGGTGTACGATACTGTTCAGATTATAGGGGAAGCTGTGAATGATCCGGACTTCAATAAAACCAATGGTTCTGAAGGAACAGGGATCGATTTTGTGCATTACCACGTCTCTGTGAATGGATTCACCGGGGTATTGAATGTGTATGCGGGAATGTATTTTCAAGCGGTACCACCCCGCTACCTAGAAGATATGTTTATGTATAGCAGTGCTGCTATAGATACCTTTAAGAACATGTACTTCTCTGCTGATCGCATTCCAGTGTTGTTGTCGTCCACACAATTGCTGACACCGGTAATATTGGCAAATGCAACTGTACCGGAACCTTTTTCTATCAGCTTGCTGAATACATTCAGTGAATCAGGTGTTGTTCAGATTCAAAACCAACAGCACCTCATGATTTATTCAGTCTCCATTTTTGAACCAGGTGGATCACTGAGTTCTGTGTTAGGGCTTCATGATAATTCAAGCACACTTACCTTTGAACTACCCGGAAAGAGTGGTGTGTATTTATTGGAAGTAAGTACGAGTGCCGGCCGATTTGTTTTTAAAGTGCTGAGGATGTAAACAGCTAACCCGAACCATCAAATGGAAGACATTGTTTTTCCTACCTTTAATTTTTCCTTTTAGCCATCACAAAATAACCCATGATTTTTTCTACTAAAAACATTGCAGTTGCATCTTTTACACTGCTATTCGCTTTCTATACTGCAAATGGACAGGTTGCTTTCACCAATTCCAATGCAAAACTTTCGGCAACCGACCTACACAGTGGTTGCCCTACAGCAGTAGTCGATATCAATGGAGATGGGCTCGACGATATCGTACGCCTCGACCAGGGTCATTTATTATACATCGATTACCAGCGCCCGGGATTGCAATTGGACCATCATTATATAGGTGATTTTGGAGGAGGTAGCTCGTGGGCTTGGGGTTTGTGCGTGGCAGATGTGGATCACAATGGTTACAAAGATGTAGTAGCCGGCGGTTACGGACCCGCTGTAAAAATTCTGAAGCTTGATAATACCGGAACAGGAGGAACCTTTTATAGCCTGCCGTCTTCTAATTTCTTTTTGCAGAATATCAACTTTGCCGATGTAAATGACGATGGATGGGAAGATATTTTCGGATGTAACGACGATGGGGAGAATTATATCTGGCTGAATAATGGTGCAGGCAACTTTACTATATCAGACATTATTGATTTTGACATAACCGATACTGACGATTCTGGCAACTACGGAAGTCTCTTTACTGATTTCGACAACGATGGTGATGTCGATCTCTATATTGCGAAATGCAGGCAGGCTATTAATGATCCTTCCGACGGAAGACGAATTGACGTGCTTTTTGTAAACGATGGTAACAATAATTACACCTCTGATGCTGCTGCATATGGCCTTGCAGACAGTGCACAAACCTGGACAGCCAATTTTGCCGACATTGACAATGATGGTGACCTTGATGTAATTCAAACAGATTACGATGTGCCGGCCAACTTGCTGGAGAATGATGGCACCGGACACATGACCAACATAACTGCAGGATCGGGCTTTAGCCTGAATATTATTCCTATCGAATCTGTAATGGAAGATTTTGACAACGACGGCTTTGTGGATATACTGGTGACAGGAAGCGATTACCAGTTTTTTCACAACAATGGCAACAAGACTTTTAGCCAACTGCCAGGCGTTTTGGGAACAGCTAACATGGAATCATTTGCTATTGGTGACCTGAACCACGATGGGAACATTGATCTTTATGCAAGCTATGCAGAAATCTATACCACCCCCTCCGGTATTGAAGATGTGTACTGGATGAATACCTCCGGAAATACAAATCATTTTGTCACGCTGAATCTTATAGGTACCACCAGTAACGCGGGTGCGCTCGGTGCACGAGCGGAAATATATGGTGCCTGGGGAAAACAAATCCGCGAAGTACATGCCGGCGAAAGTTATGGAACATGTAATACTGCCCATCTTCATTTTGGAACAGGTTCAGCGACCATCATCGATTCTATTGTCGTGCGCTGGCCTTCTGGTAATGTGACAGCCATCTCCAATCCATCGGTTGATCAGTTTATTACTGTACGGGAAAATGAGTGCGTAACTCCAAACCTTACGATCAGTAATAGCGGTGGCACCATAATCTGCCCGGGCCAATCTGTTACGCTTTCAGCCTCAGTGGTGCCTTCAGACTATTCTTATATATGGTCGACCGGGGCAACCACTCAATCGATAAATGTAACATCCACCAGTGACTACAGTGTGAAAATCAGCTCCACCAATAATGAGTGCTTCACCACCTCCAAAGCCATAACTATTATCCAGAATCCAGCTGAGATACCTGTAATAACTGCATCTGGTGAATTGACATTTTGTGAGGGAGGAAGCGTAGTGCTTTCCGGTGCTGCAGGAACGACCTACAATTGGTCTAACGGAGCAATCACTCAATCGATTACGGTTACGCAAACTGGCTCCTACTCACTTACGACACCAGGAACCTGCCAGACGTGGACCTCTGAAGTTGTAGAAGTAACCGCATTGATATCACCACCTCCCGTTGTTGCTGATGTACATTTGACAATGCCAGGCACTGCTACTTTAACAGCCACGGGCAATGAAGCTTCATGGTACGACGAACCAACGGGCGGGTCTCCGTTAATGACAGGAAATACATTTGTAACACCTTTCTTAAATGATACTACCGTTTTCTATGCTGAAGATGTAACACCTTATGGGGCGGATACACTTTATGTCGGCCAGCAATACCACAAGGGGAATCTTTATAGCTCAGGGTCCACTAACAGCGCAATAATTTTTGATGTGACGAAACCATGTATCCTTAAATCAGTGAAGGTTTATACGGACACGCCCGGCCCCCGATTGATCGAATGGAAAAATCACAATGGATCACTCATGCAAAGTGCAACGATTGATATTCCCATGGATTCAAGCCGTATCATGCTTAATTTCAACCTTGAACCAGGAAACAGTTATGAACTAAGCACGAATAAGGAGTACAACTTTGCTGTACTCGGCAATTACGGTCCGCGGCTTGAGAGAAGTGATGCCGGTGTTACCTATCCTTATTTGATTGAAAACCTGGTTGCTTTAACTGGCTCACCAAACGGAAACACGCTCTATTACTACTTTTATGACTGGGAAGTAGAGAAGATTCCTTCCTTGTGCATCAGCGACCGTATACCGGTGACAGTGTATGTTGATTTGGCTTCAGGAGTTTCTCCCGTTACACCAGCCTCACAGTTGCAGTTGTTTCCAAATCCATCCACAGGCATGGTTACCATTACCACTGATGCACCCATCAGCGGAATAATAAACCTGCAGCTGGTAGATGTTACAGGAAGGTTGCTGTTATCGCATTCTGAAAATGGGTTTGACCTGCAACAAAAGATTCAACTGGATCTCAGCAGGTTTTCAAAAGGCATTTTTTTCCTGAATATTAAAACGGGTGAGCAAACACTACAGCATAAAATAGTGCTTCAATAGCTCTTTTGTTTTCATTTCTTAAAAATGAAATAGACAGCTACTATCAGCAAAGCGAATCCTACAAAATGGTCCCATCGCAATGCTTCATTCCTAAAAACAATAATGTAAAAAGAGTGAAGACCACCAATGTGATCACTTCCTGGATCACTTTCAATTCCACGAGTAAAAAAGGTCCGCCATTCTCTTTATATCCGATGCGATTGGCGGGAAGCTGGAAAAAGTATTCAAACAAAGTGATGACCCAGCTGATCAGCACCCCGATCACCAATGACAATGCAGCAAACCATTTGAACTCTTAGATTTTAAATTGTCCATGCCAGGCCAGGGCCATAAAAATATTGGAGAGGATAAGGAGGTGATGGTTTGAAAGGCATTGAACGATTGCAACTATGAGCTATACATTATTCATTGTGTTAAGGATAATAATCTAAGAACCATCAACTAATTGTTATGAGATAAAGGTCATTATCATTTTGACAACCTCAACCGAAGTTCCGGTTCGAGGTTCTTAATTATCCCACTTCCTTCTCCTTCAGGTACCTCAGCATATCGCTGATGGTTTCTTCCAGCGAATATTGCTGCTGCCATCCGGTATGGGATTTCAGCCTCGAACTATCACCATAGATGATGGGCTCATCCGTAGGGCGAAGCAATGCAGGATCTGTTTCTATATTGAGTTTGATACCGATTGCTTTTTCAATCAATGGAATCAGTTCTTTCACCTGGTACACCTTTTCTCCACTCACATTATAAACTTCCCCTGCAGTTCCTTTTTCTGAAAGCAACACCAATGCTGAAACAAGATCGCGTACATCGGTGATAGAACGTTTTGTTTCAAGGGTACCTACGCGGAATTTATTTTCAGCACCTTTCATGATCTGGTAACCACGCAACACAAAATCAGAAGTAACATCATTTGTTTTTCGCGCGCCCGTAGTATTGAAGATGCGGACACGGATGCAACGTATTCCGAAATTCTGGAAGTATTGAAAGGAAAGCAGGTCCTGCCCTACTTTGCTTACCCCATAAGGATGCAACGGCAGTAAGGTCGTTTCTTCTTTTACCGGTGTATTCTCAGGTGTTAAGGACAACCCGTATTCAGCGCTTGAACAAGCCACCACTACCATGGGATCATAATCAGGTTCAGCAGCGCGGATTTTCTTCACCGCTTCAAACACATTGATCGTACCGTTCATGTTGGTGTTGATGGTCTCAATAGGTTTTTGCCATGAAACAGTAGGATAGCTTTGTGCTGCGA
>JBDSEW010000327.1:0-5473 GCA_039919825.1 Chitinophagales bacterium
TTCATAAAACACATCACTTGCCGGGAAAATCAATTTTTGAATGGAATGATTTATTCTCCCTCTTTTTTGGAGGTATTGCTGTTTGGCTGATTTTTTCAGGATTGAAGGAGTCCGATAACAGGTTTTGGGCAGGAGTGGGGATTGCCAGCTATGGCATTTTGTATTTTATACTGCATGATGTGATGATACATGGACGTATGCGGCTGATGAGATACTCAGGCAATCGCTATATAAGAGCATTGATACGGGCGCATAAGGTGCATCACAAGCAACTGGAGCGAGTGGGAAGTGAGTCATTCGGTTTGTTATGGGTGAGCAAAAAATATTTTAATTGAGAACTGTAATGGGCAACTATCATATCAAGGATTTTGAGGCGCTTTCAGGAATTAAAGCACATACCATTCGTATTTGGGAACAGCGATATGGGATCCTGAAACCCAGCCGCTCTGACACGAATATTCGACAGTACAATGATGATGAGCTTATGTTGCTCCTGAATGTTTCTCTGCTCAACAGAAATGGGTATAAGATTTCGCAGGTAGCAAAAATGAAACGTGAAGAAATTGAGGAAAAAGTACGCACCATCACGACCACTAAGTTTGAATACGCAAACCAGATAGATGCACTTACCATCTCAATGGTGCAGCTGAATGAAGATGAGTTTGAGAGAGTGATCAACATGAATATCGCGCTGGTGGGTTTTGAAGTGGTGATTGAACAAATTGTAATTCCTTTTCTCCGCAATATCGGTGTCATGTGGCAAACGGGTTCTATAAATCCTGCGCAGGAGCATTTCATGTCTAACATGATCCGGCAAAAATTAATTGTTGCCATTGACCGGATCGAGGTTAGAAAAAGTAAAGTAGTCAGCAGGACTTTATTGTACCTTCCTGAAGGAGAATTGCATGAACTTGGATTGTTATATATCAACTACCTGCTTCGCAAAAATCATCACCATGTAATGTACCTGGGACAAAATGTTCCTTTGCGCGATATCGAGAAAGTCGCAACCTTGTTCCATCCGGACCAGGTCTTCAGCATTTATACAAGCTATCCATCCCCGGCTCATCTTACAAGCCATATAGTTAAACTGGCTAAAATGCTGCCTGGCAGCCAGATTTATTTATCAGGGTACCTGATCTTTGCAAACAAGATAAAAACACCCTCCAATGTGCACCTTGTCAAAGAAATCCAGGACCTGCGGGCAATTATAGACGATCAGCAACCACTGCATTATGACGTTGACAGAAAAAATTAAGTACACTGGTTACGTCAAATATTTCTTCGGAAGTAGTTAAATATCAATTTAGAATTCAATATTTAGTAAGGTTTCGGCAGTGGTGAATGGAGATCCAATTTTATGAGTGATCATTTAAGCAGAGTAGAATTTTTAGATACTTGCCATATTCTCCAATTAAAATAGTCCTTTTCTTAGGATGTTAACTGTACCTCTTGTATAATAGATTCATTAGAGAATTAAACACAAAATCAGACGGGAGAGGTAGTACAATAATAAGATTAATGATTTACTGCTAAAAATCAATTCAGGAAGACTGGTGAACTGAAATTCTTTTCAGGGTGAAAATATTACAAATTATCAGGGTTCAAACTTTGTTTAATAAAGATTTGGTTATCTTAAACAAAACAAGCACCTTTGTTGCTACTATTAACCTTAAATCCTTTGGGCCATGTCAACGCTTGAATTCAATAAACAAGTAGAGCAATCATCTCAATTGCTTTATTCTTTCGCTTACAACCTGACAAAAAATATTGAAGATGCGAAAGACCTGATCCAGGAAACTGCTTATCGCGCACTTCTGAACCGTGACAAATTTGGGATGGATACGAATCTTAAAGCCTGGTTGTATACGATTATGAAGAATATTTTTATCAATAACTATCGCCGTGAAGTAAAACGCCAGACTGTGACCGATGAAACGGAGAACCAGTTTTATATAAATACACTTGCAAAGACAACCAATAATGGTGGAGAGATACTCCTTGGCATGCAGGAGATAGAAAAAGCAATGGCGGACATCGACGAAAGTATCTGCGTCCCTTTCATGATGTATTTTAAAGGGTATAAATACAATGAGATCGCAGCCACCCTTGGAATTCCATTGGGAACGGTTAAGAGCAGAATATTTTTTGCAAGAAAGGAATTACAGCGTCGTATAAAAAGGTATGCTTGAAAATCTGAAAAGTGAGAACCACCCATGAAGTGATGTCTTTCGGGTACTGATTATTTTTATTATCAGGCTATTCTGCCTAAATTTTCAAAAAATAATTCATGAACCTATTGATATTACTGGCAATGGCCATTGCTCCGGGGCTTGCAATTGCGATTTTTATTTATTGGAAAGATAAATACGACAAGGAACCAAGGAAATTAATGATCATTTCTTTTATACTTGGAATGCTGTCTGTGATACCGGCCATTTTGCTGGAAGACATTGGGAGTTCATGGATACCCCCGCTCAGTGAAACAATGAGAACATTCTTTTTCACCTTTGTAGTAGTAGGTGGCAGTGAAGAATTTTCAAAATTTTTTATGCTGCGTGTTTATCCTTACAGGAAGCGTGAATTTAATGAACCCTTTGATGGAATTACCTATGCTGTGATGGTAAGCATGGGATTTGCCACACTTGAAAATATTATGTACGTGACGCAGTATGGTATGGGGAATGCATTGCTTCGGATGTTTACCGCAGTTCCTGCGCATGCTGCGTTTGGAGTGATCATGGGTTATTATATAGGGCTTGCGAAGTTTAAAAACAATTCGATACTGCTTCAGTTACAGGGATTGTTGTTTGCGGTGACTCTTCATGGCGCCTATGATTTTTGCCTGATGGCCAATAATATTCCGCTGATTGCCGGAGGCGCTCTTGTTTCACTTGTTCTTGGAATTCGGTATTCATTAAAAGCAATCCGTTTGCACCAGCAGATTTCACCGTTTAATATTAATGCTCATAACATGCATGACGCAAGGAGCAACAGGAGGTGACAAGTGTTGCAAGAGCCCTCAACAAAAGGAGGTGCTACCTGTTATAGATGGACGGCGTATTAAAAATTGCAGTTCAGTAAACAAATTGATGCGTCCCGCGAAAATTGATAGAGAGACAACAAGCGTGTTATGCAAAAGAAAAAGGTGTTGATTGTTGGAACAGGTCTTGGTGGGTTAGCTACTGCATTGCGCCTTGTTACCAGAGGATATGAAGTAGAGATGGTAGAGAAGTATCATCAGCCTGGCGGAAGATTGAACAGGTTGTCAAAAGATGGGTTTGACTTTGATCTGGGCCCGTCATTTTTCAGCATGAGTTATGAATTTAAAGAGCTCTTCGAGGACTGTGGAATTCCCAACCCGTTAAAGATACTGCCGCTGAATCCCTTGTATGCCGTGTACTTCGCCAACAGGAAAGATCCTTACCTGATATTCAAAGACAAAGACCGGCTCGCTGCAACTTTTGAAAAACTGGAGCCGGATTTTAAAAACAAACTGGCAAAATATCTCAGCAAGGCAAAGAGCGTTTTTGATGATACCGAATACCGCGTTGTTAAGAAAAATTTTGATTCCGCTTTTGATTATGTAAAAGGATTGACCCAAGTCCCTCTGAAACATGCACCAGGCATGCTTACCACTATGTGGACACATTTAAGCAATCATTTTGAATCAGAAGAAGTGAAAGTGATCTTATCACTTGTTGCTTTTTTCCTGGGCGCCACTCCATTCGATACCCCTGCTGTTTATAGTTTGCTGAACTACATGGAACTGGAGCACGACGGTTATTGGAACGTGGAAGGAGGTATGTACAGCATTACCACAGGGATGGTAAAGTTGCTGGAAGATCGAAATGTCAGGTTTCACTTTAATACAGAAATTATCAAGACGGAGGAACAGAAAGGGATGGTAACAGCAGTGTATGATCAAAACGGGAAAAAATGGCGTGCTGATGTATTTGTGATCAACGCTGATGCTGCATCATTTCGTGGAAAAATACTGCAACGAAAGAAATTTAAGGAGGAAAAACTTGATAACCTCAAATGGACGCTGGCCCCTTTTACCATCTACCTTGGAGTGAAGGGAAAAGCAGAGCAGTTGCACCATCACAATTATTTTTTGGGCACTAATTTCCGCGACTATGCCAACACCATTTTCAAGACTTCGGTAGCTCCTGAAAAGCCATACTATTATGTAAATGTCAGTTCCAGGTCAAATCCCCATTGCGCGCCGGAAGGATGTGAAAATATTTTTATTCTGTGTCCGGTGCCGGATCTCCGCTACAAAACGGACTGGAGCGATAAAGAGGATCTATCCAATACCATTATCCGGGATTTATCGGAGCGTGTAAATTTTGATTTTCATAAACAAACCATCACAAAAACTGTTTTAACTCCCGTAGAATGGCAAAACATGTTTAACCTCTATCGTGGAAGTGGTTTGGGATTGGCGCATGGAATGATGCAGGTAGGCGGATTTCGTCCTTCAAACAAAGATGAAAAGTTAAACAATCTCTATTACGTGGGAGCCTCAACAATACCCGGCACAGGACTGCCCATGGTAATCATCAGCTCTAAACTGGTAACCGAAAGAATCTTTGCACATGTTTGAAATATATGAACGCTCAGCTTTTGCAAACAGCCGGAATATTACCAGGCTCTACAGCACTTCATTCAGCAAAGGGATCAATGCGCTTCATAAAAAGTTTCACGATCCCATTTATGGAATTTATGGTTTTGTCCGCTACACGGATGAAATTGTTGATACCTTTTTCCAGTTCAACCAACGTGAATTGCTGGAAGAGTTTAAAACCGAAACATACAAAGCAATAGACCGGAAAATGTCGCTGAATCCTGTTTTGTATGCATTTCAATCTGTAGTGCATGAGTATAATATTGAACCTTCACTGATTGATGCATTCTTTCACAGTATGGAAATGGACCTTCACCAAAAGCAGTATGAGGAGGAATACTATGCAGAATACATTTATGGTTCTGCTGAGGTGGTTGGCTTAATGTGCCTCCGGGTTTTTTCTGAGGGGGATGAGACAATGTACATCCGTTTAAAAACATTTGCACAAAGCCTCGGAGCAGCCTTTCAAAAGGTAAACTTTCTTCGTGATGTGAAAAGTGATTTTGAAGAACGCGGCAGGGTTTATTTTCCCGGGGTAAATTTTAATGCCTTTACTGAAGAAATGAAAGCAGCCATTGAAACCGAGATTCAGCAGGATTTTACAAGGGCATATGCCGGAATTCTTAAATTGCCGAAAACGTCCCGGTTCGGCGTTTATCTTGCTTACATCTACTACCTGCAATTGTTTAAACAGATCAAGCGTGTGCAATCTTCTCAGATTTTAAAGCAGCGGATCAGCGTTCCGGAAAACAGAAAGCTGATATTATTATTTGAAACTTTTTTCAGGGAAAAGCTGAACCTCTTATGATGTGTAAGGCCACCGTTGTAGTGTTAATCCTTCTT
>JBDSEW010000344.1:0-8522 GCA_039919825.1 Chitinophagales bacterium
CGCACAACTGCATCACTTCCAGGTCGGGAATATCATCGCCGATATAAATCGTTGTTGAAAGGTCAATCTTTAGCGCTTCGGCAAGTTGTAGTAAAGCTTTTGGCTTATCATCCACACCTGCAAGCACATACAAAATACCCAACCGGTTGAGCCGGCGCACTACACCATTCGATCTACCGCCAGAAATAACGGCAACAGTATATCCTTTCTTCACTGCATGCTGCAATGCATAGCCATCGCGGATATTCATGGTCCGGAGTTCATCTCCGTTGTTTGTTACCAGCAACGATCCATCAGTAAGCACACCATCTACATCGAGTATAAAGGCAGTTACATTTTTAAACAGGTCGAAGTAGTGTGGTTCAGGCGCTTTCATATTGTCGAAAGTAATGAAGTCTTTAATCCTTGGTTATGATTCGTGTTAAGCATATCGTGGTTCGTGCTGAACTACTTCTGATTATCACGCCACTCATACACCCATGAAGACTGGATCATCTCAAGATGGCTTTCATTGCTTTCTCCGCGCTTACCGGAAAAGCCGGGTAGTTCAAGCACCCACTCAATTAATTCCGTAAAACGAAGGCGGTAAATTTTTGATTCATTAAAATCATCACCAAATTTTTCATACAGTTTTTGAGCTATGTCCTCATGATCATTCCAGTGAATGGGTGGTTCGTGCATTTTGATTGGATGTTTAAAGGTTGATGGTGGTGTTAATCTTCTTGTAGAAACAAATAATTGCTCACTCTCCCAATATTCCGGACTGATCAGGAATAATTACTGACAAATCTCCATCTCCTTCATTAAGCAGGCATTGACAAGAGAGCCTTGAGGTGAGTCTTGGATTACGTGCCCGGTCAATAAAGTCTTCTTCTTTATCAGTCATCTCATCTACAAAATCAGCTCCTTCTTCCAGGTAGATCTGGCAGGTGCTGCAGGCGCAGACACCGCCGCAGTTATGATGCAGGTGAATATCATTTTTCAAAGCTACTTCCAGCAGGGTATCTCCATCGGGTGATGTTACCGAAACGGGTGATTTGTCATTCTCCTCAAATGTGAAATGAATAGTGTACATTTTCCTTTCTATTATTCTGATAAACACGCAAAGATACTACTACACTGCTGACAGAGTACATTGCTTTTAAAGAATCGCAGTTAATTATCGATTTGAACTGATCTTTGTATGATCAATTCACCTGCTATAATGTTGAAATCAGCCTGTCAGCGATTTCACTCTGCTTTGGCAGGTTTCCACCGTTGAATATCTTCGGTAAGCACTTTATAGATCTCTAAAAAACGGCCGTCATTCTTCAGGAATTCCAAATGCCGGGCTATGGTGTGATCATCGTTGCGGATGGCAGGGCCCGTTTGTACATTCAGCGGATCGTGGTTCTGAATCTTACGAACCGTTTCGTTGATGAGCGGCTTAAAAATTTCAAATGACAAGCCACTTTGTTCCAAGATCATTTGTGAGATGGAAAACAGATGGTTGGTGAAATTATTCGCAAATACCGCTGCCACATGAATGGCAAAACGCTGGTCGTCATTTACTTCAATAATCTTGCTGGTAAGTGTTGCTCCAAGGGCTCTTAATACCTTCAAGGTTTTGTCATTCGAAGCATCCACACAGATGGGGATCATCGAAAAATCTACCGATACATTTCTCGACAGTGTCTGGAGCGGGTAAAAAATACCAAAGTTGTCAGTAACACTTTTCATTACATTGCCAGGCATACTTCCCGAAGTATGTGCAATAACCTGCCCGTTCAATTTTAGTTGTTCGGCTACTTCGCTGATCGCATCGTCTTTCACCGTAACAAGATAAATATCGCCATCCTGCGAAATCTCCTCGTATGAATCTGTGCACGGAATATCCATCAGATTGCCGATCCATTTTGCGGAAGGCAGATGCCTGCTAAATACCTGTATGATCTGGTGGCCACTGTTGTGGAGATGCCAGGCCATTTGATAACCCACATTTCCACATCCTATGATTACAATTTTGTATGAAGTCATTACCATAAAATTATTGCGGGCGCTAAATTATCAATAATAGGGTCTTGATTCACTAATTTGGACGTGAAGAAATTAAGTGCCCGGTTTCAGGTACCAGCTGTTGACCGTGAATTGACCGTGAATTAAAGTCCTGGAAGCGGAGCGGTTTTAGAAGATCTTTTCTTTTGCCAGATGCGAACCAGGCTAATCACAAATCCTAAAATGGTGATTACTATTCCCAGCCATAGTACATTGATGTAAGGGAATACTATTGCAGTCATCACAATAAAATCAGGCTGTACTTCTTCTTCGGCAATCTGCAGATCAATCTTGTTTTCTTCCGGAATAATTTTGTTTAACCGGAACGTCAACCCCATTTCAGGTAGTTCATCATCTATCAGTGTTGCACGATCGCCATGAATGTAGAACAAGGGTGCTGTAGTATAACTTTGTCCGTCAAGTTTTTTCACCAGCAGGTTGGCAGATACAGCAAGGTCTCCCTCCTGGATGATCACTTTCTTAGAATTGGTAACGCGTTCGATACTTTCGAGGATCACATAGCTGCCTGTTGTAAATACGGTGTCTCCTTTCCCCATCAGGTGCGATTTAAACTCCTTATCTTTTTTATCATCGGCTTTTGTCTTATCAGGAACTGAAGTAACATGCGTATATAAATCGCGTGTCAGGTAATGCCGCGTATCAGGATTTGCAATCAGGCCCATCTTTGGATTGATCTGCGCATTGGGGTACAAGGTGAATCGATCTTTTACAGAACCATCGGCTGAATCAAACACTTCATAATTCACCTTGTAATAAAAATTAGGGTGTGCCACAGAATCACCAACATAGGTCACCATATATTCCTTCATTTTCACCGGCACATTTTTATACAACAGCATGTTAGACCGTTGTGCATCAGCAGTGAATTCCTTTCCGAAATCGATGCCCATAGAATTGAAGGAGATGGTTTCTTTTTTAGCGGATGAAAAAAGAATTCCGACCAGCGTTAATGCAAATCCTAAATGCGCTACTGCTGCTCCTGATAATTTCCATTTTCCTGATAAGACAATAATGAAATAATAGAGATTAGCGATCACTCCAAAAATAGCCGCAAACAGCAAAATGATATTCGACACTACATCAAATTTTCCGGTGAATGCAATAATTGCAGTTAACGGGATGGCAATAGCCAGCAACACCAGCATCCTTACATAAAATTGTTTTACATCGGCCTGCTTAAATTTAAGGTACAATGAACTGGCTGCAAACAAAGCAATAATTATTGCAGCCCATATCTGTACCTTATTATAGAATGCAACAGCGTCAGCAGGAACAGCGAGATTGGTTCCAAACAGTTTATTCCATACCGGCAACGAGGTATTGAATGCAATATGTAATGAAGAAAGCAGGAACACCAATGATCCGATGAAGATCCAAAACTCCCGCGACAACACATTTTCATCCTTTTTAACTGATGGAATTTTATTCCAGTAAACAGCCAGCAATACAATAGCTGGAATGGAAAGTCCTGCCATGTAGAAAAGAAGCTGTCCGCTCATACCTAAATCTGTAAAGGCATGCACGGAAGTATCTCCCAATATACCGCTCCTTGTGAGAAAAGTAGAGTACAATACAAGAACAAAAGTGATGATGAAAAAGATGTAGGTCGTTCTCAGCGATCTTCCCGTTTTATTGAACACGAGTGCCGTATGCACACCGGCAATCAGGGTAAGCCAGGGAACTAACGAAGCATTCTCCACAGGGTCCCAGGCCCAGTAACCTCCGAAAGTGAGTGATTCATAGGCCCATGCTCCACCCATCATAATACCGGTACCAAGAATCGCACAGGAAAATAAGGCCCAGGGCATCACTGGTTTGGTCCAGGAAGTGAACTGCCTGTTCATGAGGCCTGACATGGCAAAAGAAAATGGAATTAAGGTTGATGCAAATCCTAAAAACAAAATGGGAGGATGAATCACCATCCAATAATTCTGCAATAAGGGGTTTAATCCATTCCCATCCTGAATGAAACTGAGATAATCTGCCCGCTGAAAGATGGGAGCATTTGTCATCTCATTACGCAGCAGGGCAAATGGTGTGCTTCCGACCTTATAACCGAACACATACAATCCGAGCAGCATCGAACCTAAAAATCCCTGTACCACAGCAAATACACTGAGCACTCGGCTTTCAGCCTCTTTAAGCGTAAAAATTAACACAATGCCCAGCACAGCATTCCAAAACATCCAGAGAAGAAAACTTCCTTCCTGCCCTTCCCAAAAACAGGAAAGCAGGTAATTCATGGGTAATGCCTTGCTTGAATGAGACCAGGCATAGTAATACTCGAAGAAGTGACTGTGAATGATGTAATAGAGATTAATGATAATAACCAATACACCTGCACTGTGAATAAAAAATGCTATTCTGCCGGCTCTGTTCCAATAAATCCTGTCTTTATCTTTTTTAGAATAAGACGCTATAAAAAATGCGGTAGCAGCAATCAGCGCAAAAATAAAAGCAGTATAAACGGCAATCTGGCCGAGCTGGCCGGGAAGTAAGTGCTCACCCTCAAAATGAATGTCCATTAAGTATTCGATTTGTATTCTGTTACTTCCAGTTCATCCACCTTATACTTCGAAGGACATTTCATCAATATATGAGAAGCATGGAAGTCTGCTCCTTCCATCTTTCCTGTTAACACAATTTGCTCTGATCGGTCAAAGTCTTGCGGCTTTGTTCCTTTAAAAACCACCTTACACTGATCGCCATTTTTATCCTGCAGGAAAAAACTGAAATAGTTCGGGTCTTTAATAGGGTCATAAAACTGATCCTTATCCTTAACCAAGGTACCCACAATATGAAAATCCTTTTTGGTTTCGCCATTGGCAGAAGAGAAGGTTTCGTATTGGCTGTAATCGCTGGCCATGGTAACGATAAGTCCGATGGCAACAGCAATCAGTACCAAACCGGCAATGTGCATCTTTTTCATGGGGACTGATTTCGGCTGACAAAATTACAACATTCCATGTGATAAGCGACGGCAGATTTTATCATTTGACTGCATTATCAGAATATTCCCGTGAAATTTTTTGCCTTCGGATTTCGCAAATCCACTAGCAATAGTAATCCCTGAATGCTATATTATTTGGCACCTGCGAAAACCCTGATTAATATTGCACGAATTCACCATCGCCAAGTTAAAGATTTCAGAATATGAATAAAGAAGAAAAAATCAACGCTTTCGACCCGAGTGGAATGTCGGCAGGTAACCAGCTATTCGGCTTGCCTTTTAATGAAGAAGAATCAGATATCGTGATTCTTCCGGTTCCGTGGGAGGTAACTGTTTCGTACCGCGCCGGAACTGCAAAAGCGCCGCGTGCGATACTCGAAGCATCAGGACAAGTGGATTTGTATGATGGCGATGTTCAGGATGCGTGGAAACAGGGTATCTATCTTAAAAAAGTAAACAAACAAGTTGCAAAATGGAGCAAAGAGTTGCGCGCAAAGGCAGCAAACTATTTGTCGTACCTGGAAGATGGTGTAAATGCGGATGAAGAAAAATTCCTTCGCAAGATCCGTGACCAGATCAATACAGGTGGCACAGGGTTGAAGGAATGGGTGCGGGAAGAAATGCTCGCCTTGCTGCGGCAGGGCAAATTACCCGGAATGCTGGGTGGTGATCACAGCACTCCTTTGGGATTTATGGAAGCACTTGGAGAAGTATATCCTGAATATGGCATTCTGCAGATCGATGCCCATTGTGATCTCCGCAATGCGTATGAAGGATTCACTTATTCGCATGCTTCCATCATGTACAATGCTTTAAAAATTCAGCAGGTAAAGAAACTGGTCCAGGTAGGTATTCGTGATTTTTGCCAGGAAGAAATAGATGTGATACACCAGTCGAATGGAAGGGTGAAAACTTTTTTTGATGCTGATCTGAAACGATCCATGTATGAAGGTGAATCGTGGAAAGAACTCTGCCACAGGATCGTTAGCCAGCTTCCACCTTTAGTGTATATAAGTTTTGATATTGATGGATTGGATCCTAAGCTTTGCCCGAATACGGGAACACCTGTTGCGGGAGGCCTGGAGTTTGAACAGGCCGTGTACCTTGTATTTAAAGTAGTTCGTTCGGGAAGAAAAATTATTGGTTTTGATTTAAACGAAGTGGTTCCCGGAGCAACGGAATGGGATGCGAATGTGGGTGCACGGATGCTGTATAAGCTCTGCAACCTGATGGGATTAAGTCACAGGATGTTTAAAGAAAGTGAAGAGCATGGAGAGCTTCCTGTTAATGACGAACTGGTGATTAAGCAAAAACCTTTGAAAGAGGAAGATGATCGCGACAGAGACTTGGCGGATTGAGTTTATTATTTAGAGGAGGGATTATTAAAAACCCTTTGTGCCTTTGCAGCAAATTATTTTAGCTATGAAGGTACAAAGACACAAGGAGTTGAATCACTTTACAACATTGATTTCATCCTATTAGAGTTTTAGAATGGACACAATTACTTGAAGGGATTAACTTTGCGTTCATCTTTTAAAAATGTCGAAACCAAAACGAATCCCCAACTTAGTCTATTCCGATGGCAGCGGAGTGATTTGTGATGATCCAAATCTGCTGATGTCGGGCAGATCAGGGTTTGACGCAGTTGCACTGGAACCGGATGATTTTATTGAATTACCCGAAGGGAGCGACCTCTTTGAATTGCCCGGGCGCAAACCTATAGGCTTTGATAAGAAAACAGGTGCACTCAGTCTTTGTGATAAAGGAATTGCTGTAGCTGCTCAAATGGCGCCTGCGCATACGCAACTCTATCTTTCTTCCTATGTGAAAGAAAATAAAGATGCTCCCACCCTTCCGCTGTTTGCTTACACCGCAGTTGGTTGGCTGGATGGGAAATATTATGTGCCGGCTGTTCGCATCGATGCAGACATCCGGCAGGAACCGAAAAGTTTTGACCAAAGTAAAGTAGAGCAGCTCGTTAAAAGCCTGATCGCAAAATTTCCGGATAACAGGTTGCTTCAACACATCGGATACAATTGTGCGCTCACCTATTATTGTCCTGCTGCCAGGAATTTTTTTCTGAACCGTTATGAAGCACCCATTCCTACTTCTCCGGCTTGTAATGCGAACTGCATTGGCTGCATTTCTTTTCAACCTGAACAGGAAAGTATTCAAAGCACCCAGGACCGGTTAACATTTAAACCTTCTGCCTTAGAAATATCACAGTACACTATTGATCATCTGGAAAGCGCTCCAAGTCCCATTGTAAGCTTCGGTCAGGGTTGCGAAGGAGAACCACTATTGATGTGGGAAACCATCCGTGATTCCATCCGTGAAATACGGAAGAAGACGCAACTTGGAAGTATCAATATCAACACCAATGGCAGCATGCCTGCCGCAGTGGAGAAGCTTTGCAAAGCAGGATTGAACAGTATTCGCGTAAGCACAAATAGTGTTCGCAAAAAAATTTATGAGTCGTATTATCTTCCCAATAATTATTCCTTTGAAGCGCTGGCAGAATCCATTAAAGTGGTGCGTAAATTCAATGGCTGGGCGTCGATTAATTATTTCGTATTTCCCGGAATGACCGATGACCGCGAAGAATACGAAGCCCTTCGAAAATTTATTCGTGAAACAGACCTCTCCATGATCCAGTGGCGCAACTTCAACATCGATCCGGATTGGTACCTGGAACGAATTGGGGTTACTGATACCGGCGAGATTATGGGGGTGAAAAAAGTGATGGAGCTGATTAAAGAAGAATTTCCGCATATCACTTATGGGTACTTTAATCCTCCGATGGAGGTGATTAAGAAGAAGTTGAAACCAGCTATGGTGTAAGTAATAGGCGACTAACTTCGAAACTATCGACAGAAAGGATTTGGTGCGAGGCGCCCCTCGAGGGGGCCCGGGGTGACTTGCAGTCTCTTGAATAACTATCCAATAAATATTATGTCATCCAACTATCATTATAATAAAAACTTAAAACCCTTGCATGCAAGCCTGGATATCATCTAACAAAAAGGGCAACTAAGTTCAAAAATAGCGACAGAAAGGTTTTGGTGTGTGGTGCCCCTTGAGGGGCCCCGGGGTGATTTGTAGTATCCTAAATAATTATCAAATTGATGTTATGCCATCTAACTTTCATTATAACAAGAACTTAAAATCCTTTGCGAGGGATCTTCGAAATGAACCAACGAAGGGAGAAAAGATTGTTTGGTATCAAGTGCTGCAAAACAAAAGGATGCAAGGTTATCGCTTTTTCCGTCAAAGACCCATCTCAAAATATATCGTCGATTTTTTTTGCAAAGATTTGATGTGGGTGATTGAAGTTGATGGATATACTCATGATTACAAAGTGAAGGAAGACCAGATAAGAGATAAAGAACTAGTGAAACTAGGCTTGCACATTCTTAGGATTCCCGATCAGGATGTATTTAATGGCATTGAAAACGTGATTCGTGTAATTGAGATTACAATTGAAAGGATTGAGAAGAAGAGTAAGCAGGAAAATAAA
>JBDSEW010000346.1:0-22548 GCA_039919825.1 Chitinophagales bacterium
GTACATTTCAAATACGTCAGAAAGAGTTTCCTGTGAATTGGTTTTAAAATCCCAAAGGGTTTCGTCGAGGTCAAAAAAAACGTTTTTGTAGGATTTCATATGGAGCAGAAAGCGGACAAAAATAACCTTAATTCAAAAGAAGAAGGACAAGCGAATACATAATTGAATAAAATCATATAAAAATCCAAATACTCTGAAAGGTCATCCATCCAATACAATCCAGAAGATTTGATCTCCCTGCGGCGGCACTAAATTATTCTCAAATTTGCAGTTTAAAATTCTTTACCTACATTTGCTCCATCTCTTCGTCTTTCTCCGTTCCCGAGATTTCGATTTATCAAAATAAACAGTTATTTCTTAACCATTCATTCACGCAGGAATAAAGCTTTCTTTCTTGCACATAATGCAAAACCACTGCATTTAACGTAATCGCTCACACCATTTTAATTCCTTTTATGTACGACATTCTGCAATTGAACGAGATGCTCGTTCCAGAACTCAAAGACATTGCTGAGAGTCTGAAAATTGAAAACTATCACAAGCTTCCCAAACAAGAACTTGTCTACAAAATTCTTGATAAACAAGCCATCGCTCCGGAACTCAACAAAGAAGTGGCAGAAGAGGCCAAACCAAAAACACGCAAGCGCAAGGTAGCAACCGTAACCGATGAAACAGCAGCTGCAGAACCTGAGGTAACTACACTAGCTGAACCTGTTGAAGAGATGCCCTCATTGCCAGCCACTGATGATGCTTCGATGACAAAGGAAGAGAAAATCGAAGATGCCATCCGCTACGAGAAAAACGGCCAGTTTCAACGTCTTCCTTTTCGTAAAGAGGTAGCCTTTAATGTTGACCTTGATGGAATGGTGGATGGCGAAGGTGTTTTGGAAATTATGAGTGACGGATATGGATTTCTGCGTTCATCGGATTACAATTATCTCTCTTCCCCCGACGATATTTATGTTTCCCCATCGCAGATTAAATTATTTGGAATCAAAACCGGCGACACAGTTACCGGTTCTGTTAGACCACCTAAAGAAGGAGAGAAATACTTCGCGCTCCTGAAAGTGGAATCCATCAATGGAAAGAAGCCTGAAGAGGTTCGTGACAGGGTGCCATTCGATTACCTCACCCCCTTATTCCCCAATGAGAAATTAGATCTCTTTTTAGAACCCAATGATTATTCTACAAGAGTAATTGACCTGTTTACACCAATTGGTAAAGGGCAGCGTGGCCTGATTGTTTCTCAGCCAAAAACAGGTAAAACAATGTTATTGAAGGCTGTGGCAAATGCCATTGCTAAAAATCATCCTGAAGTTTACCTCATCGTGTTACTTGTGGATGAACGTCCGGAAGAAGTAACTGATATGGAGCGCAGTGTGCGGGCCGAAGTAATTGCTTCCACCTTTGATGAGCCTGCTGAAAAGCATGTTAAAGTTGCTGCCATCGTGTTGGAAAAGGCAAAAAGAATGGTTGAGTGCGGCAATGATGTAGTAATCTTGCTGGATTCCATAACGCGTCTTGCGCGTGCCCACAATACTGTTTCCCCGGCTTCAGGTAAAGTATTATCAGGTGGTGTGGAAGCCAATGCATTACACAAACCCAAACAGTTCTTTGGTGCAGCGAGAAATATCGAGAATGGCGGTTCGCTTACCATTTTAGCAACTGCTCTTATTGACACTGGTTCTAAAATGGATGAAGTGATTTTTGAAGAATTCAAGGGAACCGGTAACATGGAATTACAACTCGACAGGAAGCTTTCCAACAAGCGCATTTTCCCTGCTGTGGATGTTACTGCCTCCAGCACACGTCGTGAAGACCTGTTGCTTGACCGTGAAATGCTGCAGCGCATGTGGATATTGCGCAATCACCTGGCCGATATGACCAGCGAGGAAGCAATGAAATTTTTGCTCGACCGAATGAAAGGAACCAAGTCTAATGAAGAGTTCCTGATTTCCATGAATGCATAAATTGATGTGAGTTTTATCTGATACAGGCCGATGAAAGCAGGGGTGTCTTAAGGAATGTAAATTTCTGGCCCATCATCCTGCAAATTCAAAACAAGTTATCAACAGAAAGATTAAAAAGTTACCTTTGCCAACTTTAGAAAATTAACGAGTCATGAAGAGAACCTATCAACCCTCCACGACCAAGCGCAAGAATAAGCATGGCTTCCGTGAAAGAATGAAAAGCAAGGATGGCCGTGCTGTATTAAGCAGCCGCAGGAAACAAGGCCGTAAGAAACTGACTGTTTCAGACGAGAAGCGCCTTAAATAATCCTTTCATTAAGGTTATCCCGACGCTGAAAGAGTGACCGGATGACGTATCCCGTTCTGACCAAATGGTTAAAAACGATGCTTCACCCAAACTTCGGTTCACTTTTAAAAAAGAGGAGCGCCTTTCCAGTAAGAAAATAATTGACGAACTGTTTATGAAAGGTTCGTCTTTTTATTTGTATCCATTCAAAGTTCAATATCTTCCTGAAGTGTATAATGCGGTGAATCCAGTGCAGATCCTGGTTGCTGTTCCATCAAAAAGTTTTCCGCATGCCGTTGACCGGAACAGGATTAAAAGACTGATCAGGGAAACATATCGTCTTAATAAAAACGATCTTTATGACGCGTTTAAGCACCAACAGAAAAAGCTATTGATCGCTTTAATATACACAGCAAAAAAAATAGAACCCTTTGATTTGGTTAATGAAAAGATGATTTCCATACTCAATCGCCTTTCAAAAGACAATGCAGCTGCTAAAGAAAATATTAAGTAGCATCCTGGTTGCATTTGTACGCTTTTACCAGCGGATCATTTCCCCCTGGTTACTGCCAGCCTGCAGATATACTCCCACCTGTTCTGAATATGCAGTGCAGGCCATTGGAAAATATGGACCCTTCAAAGGGGGATGGATGGCAGTTAAGCGAATCTTAAGTTGTAATCCCTTGGGTGGCCATGGGCATGATCCAGTGCCCTAACTTTGGTTACTTTAAACCAAATCTTAATTCTTTTACAAAGGAGAGAACTACTTGTCAACGTAAGTTTAGAAACTGATATTAGTTGTGAGCTATTGCGAAAATGTCATTTCGACCAATTAAAAGCCTATTTCGACCAAATTAACAGGCAGTAAATAATTTTCCTATAATTTCGTTTCTTCAGAAAATTTTCATTTGTGAATGGCTGATATCAGCCCTCACATCATTTCAAATTCAACCCAGATTATGATCCTAAAAAAACTGAAGCGACCACTCCTGATTGCTGCCATCGCATTAGTAGCCATGGTTCCTATTGCTGCTGTTACCAACAACTACTTTGAGATCTCCAAGAACCTTGACATTTTTGCTACCCTCTATAAAGAAGTAAATACCTACTATGTAGATGATGTAGAACCCGCCAAGTTTATGCGCACCGGGATTGATGCGATGCTGGAAACACTCGATCCATATACCAATTACATTTCGGAAGCTGATATGGAAGGTTACCGGTTTCAAACTACAGGCAAGTATGGTGGTATTGGGGCACTGATCCGGAAGACTGGTGACCTGATCGTAATTTCAGAACCCTATATGAATTATCCGGCCAATAAAGCAGGTCTTCAGGCAGGTGACGTAATTCTTGAAATAGATGGAAAAACCACGAAAGGAAAAAATGTAGACGACATCAGCAAGATTCTGAAAGGAACTCCTGGTACAGAAGTAAAACTGCTGATTCAAAGGCCCGGTGAAAAATCCGACCTCATAAAAACATTGCTTCGCGAAGAAATTAAGATCAGCAGCGTCTCGTATTCCGGAATGCTCAGTAACGATATCGGATATATTCGTCTTGAGCAATTTACAGAGGGTTGTGGACAGGAAGTAGAAAATGCATTGAAGGAACTGGAAGCCAAAACTCAACTCAAAGGAATGGTGCTGGACTTAAGGGGCAATCCCGGTGGGCTGCTGAATGAAGCAGTAAATATATCCAACATATTTATAGACAAGGGAAATGAGATCGTAAGCACCCGCGGAAAAGTAAAAGAATGGGATAAGGTTTTTTATGCAATAGATGCAGCCGTGGATACCAAAATTCCACTGGTCATTCTCACAAATAGCGGCTCGGCTTCCGCTTCTGAAATAGTTTCCGGCACAGTACAGGATTATGATCGGGGAGTTATTGTAGGACAAAAGACATTTGGTAAAGGACTGGTTCAAACCACACGCCAGTTGAGTTACGGAACACAACTGAAGGTAACAACAGCTCACTATTTTACTCCAAGTGGCCGCTGCATTCAGGCAATTGACTATGCACACCGGAATGAAGATGGAAGCGTGGGTAAAATTGCGGATTCCCTCAAGACTGCCTTTAAAACAAAGAATGGCAGAACCGTGTATGATGGTGGTGGTGTTGATCCTGATTTTAAAACTGAAACGGAAAAACTGGCTCCTATTTCTTTTAGCCTTGTAGACAAGGGACTACTGTTCGATTTTGCTACCCAGTATCGTATGAAGCATGAATCGATAACTGCACCAAAAGATTTCAGATTAAGTGATGTGGAATACAATGAATTTATTTCATTTATCAGCGATAAGGAATATGATTATACAACCAAGAGTGAAGAGAAGTTAAAAGCTTTGCAGGAAGCAGCCGAAAAGGAAGACTATTGGGATGGCATAAAAAATCAGTTTTCTGCCTTAAAAAACTCAATGATACATGACAAGGAACAGGACCTGATGAAGAACAAGGAACAAATCCGCGGGCTGCTTGAAGAGGAAATTGCAAGCAGGTACTATTATAAAAATGGTCGCCTTGAGGCCGGCTTGAAGGATGATCCAGATGTAAAAAAGGCCGTTGAAGTGCTCAATAACCAGGAGGAATATAACAAAGCCCTTACTGCTCAGAAATAAAGAACCTGTTGAAAATATTCAGAGGCTGTTGACTAAAGGTTAACAGCCTTTTTCATTACTAACGGTATCTGAAAAAGCTATTTCCCTTTGGTGTGCTTTGATAACTTAAATTTGACCTGTTTTTCATCTCGCAATAATCATGAAATAACCGGGCCTCACGCACCTCGTTAACTCAAGTCATCTACATGCAAAAAACTGTCTTAATTCTTTTCTTCCTTTTAACCTGTATGGTACGGGCCACATTTGGGTTTCCTCCGGATTCTATTTTGGTCAATTACCTGAAGCAACATATTTATTATCTGGCTTCCGATAAACTCAGTGGAAGAAATACCGGCTCTAAAGGAGAAAAGCAAGCGTATCAATACCTTATCAGGCAATACAAAAGGATGGGTCTTTTGCCGAAGGGAGAAAAGGGTTATTTGCAGCCTTTCGAGTTTACATATGGAAAAAAAATAAGCGGAAAGAATCAGGTGACCATCAATGGTGTAGCGTTGGAATTGAATGAAGATTTTTATCCGGTCAACGCTTCGGCCAATGGTAATGTAAAGGGAAAAATTGTGGATGTAGGTTTTGGAATTGTAGCACCTTCTATTGGCTATGATAGCTATCAGCATCTCTCCAATCTGAAAGGGAGTATTTATTTAATTGAATGCAGCACACCCGATGGAGACAGTCCGCATTCCAAATACGGTCCTTTCGCAGATTTAAAAACCAGGATTGAGAATGCAAAAAGTAAGGGAGCCATAGGAGTTATTTTTACCAATACACTTTCAAATGCTGAGGATTTAGAAGCCAACCTCGATATTAATTCTCCTACAGCTGAACTCCCGGTAATCTTTGTAAAAACAGCATCACTCAAAAAGGTTTGGAGGACAGAATTTAATGTAGCGACTGTTACTACACATCTTGACAAACTAACTCTCACAGGTCATAACGTAATTGCATTTATTGATAATGGTGCTCCTTCAACAGTTGTGATCGGCGCACACTACGATCATTTGGGATATGGAGAATATGATAACTCGCTTTACCGTGGCGAACTTGCCGTTCACAATGGCGCCGACGATAATGCCAGCGGGACAGCAGGTGTAATTGAGATGGCCCGCTACTTCCAAACCAATGGGGTGCAAGAGAAAAACAACTTCTTATTTATGAATTTTTCCGGAGAGGAGCTCGGGCTGGTGGGCTCAAAATATTGGGTGCAGCATGCTACCATGGATACTTCCAAGATCAATTTTATGGTGAATATGGATATGATTGGCCGTTACAATGGAGAAAAGGGTATGGAGATCAGCGGACTGGGAACCTCAACGGAAGCATTCGATTTTATTCGCACTATTACTTTTCATGATTTGAAATTTAAGTTAGGGGAAAACGGAACAGGTCCCACCGATCATACCTCCTTCTACTTTGCAAATATTCCGGTATTGAATTTTTTTACCGGTACGCATGAAGACTATCATAAACCAAGCGACGATGCAGATAAAATAAATTATACTGCCGAGGCATCCATTGTGCAATTGATAGAATCGATCATAAGCCAACTCGATGATAATGGGATACTTCCATTCTCCAAAACCAAAGAAACAGATAACAGTGATATTCCACAGTTTAAGGTACGGCTTGGAATTATTCCCGATTACCTTTACGATGGCACCGGGTTGCGGGTAGATGGAGTGGATGAAGGAAAAACAGCATCACTGGCCGGTATTAAAAAAGGAGATATTATTCTCTCTATTGGAGATTACCTGATTGCTGACATCATGGTGTATATGAAGGCACTGGCCGCTTTTCAAAAAGGCGATACCACTACCATTATTGTAAAACGTGGCGATATGAATGTGGAGTTGAAAGCTACCTTTTGAGAAGAAATTGGTAGTTCCAGATTTATTACCCCAGCATAGGCATCAAAAATTAACTTTCATAAAAGAAGAAGTCTATTGAGGCAAATCGATCCCAGTTCATCCGTATTATGTCAGCACCCATGCTATTACTTATTGAAACCTCATCACCGGTTTGTTCCGTAGCGTTGAGCAGCAATGGGCATGTAAAGGCACTGAGAGAGATCTCAGTCAATGCAAATCATGCTTCTATGCTTATCCCTATGATTGAAGAGTTAATGAAGGAAACTCTGACAGATATACAAGCTCTGGATGGCATTGCCCTCAGCTCCGGACCAGGCTCCTATACTGGTTTGCGTATTGGAGCAGCCACCGCAAAAGGCCTGTGCTATTCATTGAGAAAACCATTAATTACTTTAGATTCGCTGCAGGTACTTGCCTGGGGTATGAGTCGGAATCGCCCTGATTCACAATTCGTGTATTGCCCTTCAATAGATGCAAGAAGAGATGAGATCTACTATGGTTTATTTAACAATGAGGGAGCAGTTGTTAAATCATCCGCCAATATCATCCTTACGTCTGGATTCTTAGGCGATCAACCATCAGATAAAAAAATCATTATCGGAGGCAGCGGCGCTTTAAAGTGCCGGCAGGTGTTGGTCGGACATACCATTGAATACGATCTGGCAACCGTTCCTTCAGCCTGCTGGATGGTGACAATGGCAGAAGAAAAGTTCAGGAAGGGTGATCTGGACAACTACGTTTCCTTTGAACCCAACTATATTAAACCAGCATTTATTTCTTCGAGCAAGCAAACACCCTGATTAGTTTTACCAGGCAACCCTATTCAATATTGATTTAACTGTTCTATAGTTCTGTGTAATAGCTCGATTTTTCAATCTGGTTTCCTACTCAAAGCTAAAATTCGCCCATTCAGAAAGAAATAGATCAATTTTAGTCATAATATCAAACAATAACCTTTCTCTTTGCCTTTTAACATGAAATATTAAAACCCTTCGGCATTGATTTTGTTAATCATACGTGCCTTTATTTTTTCTCAACCAAAAAAAATTTTTAATCATGGCTAAAGCAGCTCCTGAACTTACCCTCGTTTCCAAAAACGGAAGTTCAAAATCATCCATCAAAATAGATTATAGCGCCCTGAAAAAGGCAGCTGGTGTATTGCGTGCGGTTAATCATAAGCTTCGTCAATCAATGATCAAATTGCTGGAAGATCAGGGAAAAATGACTGTAACTGAAATCTATGTAAAACTGCGCCTGGAGCAATCTGTAGCATCACAACATCTTGCCATTTTGAGAAATGCTGATGTGGTTCAAACAGAACGTGATGGCAAGTTTATTTACTATTCGTTGAACGAGGATCGCATTTCTGAACTCGCTGACCTTGTAGAAGAACTGGCGAATTAATCGCCGCAGGTGCAAAACATTATCAGCCGTCCTGATCATTTGGGACGGCTTTTTTGTGCTCATCAATTGATTTCAGGGCAATGAATATGAGTTTTATCATACGATTTAGATACGTAAATTAAAAATGATGAAATTTGTCTAAACTATTTATGATTCTTTTCGTTATACGTGTCAACTTCAAAAACCAACATACAAATGACTGAAACATTAATGCTTGATTACGCATTGGCAAAAAAAGGATTGAGCAGGATTAAGGCATTGGCTCATCCTTTACGACTTTCCATCATTGCTTTTATTGATAAGAATGGTGAAATAAACGTTAATAAGATCTACCGCTCCCTGAAACTGGAGCAGTCAATTACTTCACAGCATCTGAAGATTCTTCGTACCGCGGAGTTGGTTAAATACCGCAGGGATGGCAAGCGAATTTATTACTCGATTCATTATTCTAATGTGAAGCAACTGATGAATACCATCAAGAAGTTTGAGTCAAAAAAGTAATATCTTTGCGCTAAATAACGGGTTTCAAAATACCCGTTATTTAGCGACCTAATGACTGTTGAGCAACTCTACACCAACTGCCTTTCTGAAGCGGCTTATTTTATTGAATCAAACGGCGAAGCTGCCGTAATTGATCCGCTGAGGGATTATCAAATTTATATTGACCTCGCCGAAAAAAAAGGCGTAGCTATTAAATATATTTTTGAAACCCATTTTCATGCTGATTTTGTTTCCGGCCATATAGATCTTGCAAAAAAGACCGGTGCTCCAATAATATACGGACCCGAAACGGTAACCGGCTATCCTGTTACCGTTGCAAAAAACAAGCAAAGGTTCCAAATCGGAACCATAGAAATAGAAGCAATACATACGCCTGGTCATACACCGGAGTCTACCTGCTATCTCTTACATAATGAATCTGGCGAACCTTATTGCATTTTTACAGGCGATACATTGTTCGTGGGTGATGTGGGAAGACCCGACTTATTTGGTGCAGCAATTACAAAAGAAGAGATGGCTTCACGCATGTACGACTCGCTGAATGAAGTAAAAACCTTGCCCGATCACGTAATTGTTTATCCTGCACATGGGCCAGGTTCTGCCTGCGGAAAGAATATTGGTAAAGAAACTTGGAGTACCATTGGCAGTCAGAAAAAAGTTAACTACGCCCTGCAGGATCTTTCAAGAGAAGAGTTTATTAAGGCCATTACGACCGGCCTATCAAGCCCACCTCAGTATTTTCCATTGAATGCAAAAATCAATCAACAAGGTTATTCTTCCCTTGATGAGGTACTTCAAAAGAGTAAGCGGCCTTTATCTGTTAATGAGTTTGAAATAGAATTGAATAAGGGTACTGTAGTGATAGATACCAGGCATGAAGATGTGTTTGAAAAGGGATTTGTTCCGGGTTCGGTGTTTATAGGATTGAATGGGAGATTTGCCGAATGGGTAGGCACCCTTATAAAGATGGATGAACCGGTTTTGCTGGTTACTGAGATTGGAAAAGAAGAGGAAACCATGATACGGATGGCCAGGGTGGGATATGACAATGTGATTGGTTTTCTGAATGGTGGGTTTGATGCCTGGAAAAATGAGGGGAAAGAATACGATATGGTGATTT
The DNA here is from genome assembly GCA_039919825.1 of Chitinophagales bacterium. Lineage (GTDB taxonomy): Bacteria > Bacteroidota > Bacteroidia > Chitinophagales > UBA10324 > JACCZZ01. The sequence continues at coordinate 9,768 of JBDSEW010000346.1, forward strand.
CCATTGATGCAGAAGAGTTGAACCTGGACTACAAGCACGATGATATACGTGTTGTGGATGTGCGCAAAGAAAGTGAATATGATGCCGGTCATGTAGAGGGTTCTGTTAATGTTGTTTTGCAACAACTGGATGAACAAGCCAATAAACTCGAAGACAAAGACGAAAACCTATATGTTCATTGCCTTGGAGGTTACCGATCTATGATTGCGATGTCGCTGCTGAAGCGAAAGGGATATCATCACCTAAGAAACATCACTGGCGGATGGCAGGCAATTACTAAAACCGACATCGCGGTAGAAGTTCCTAAATTTTCAGTTTCCTGAACTGATAAGGCAGATATTGTTTACGGGTTAACCGATAAATGTGCTCCCCGAGGTCATATAGCTGAATTTATTAGACATCCTCAGAATAACATTTCAGAATAAATTCATTCTGACTTTTTTGCCAACTAAACAAGAAGGAAATTTTTGTAGCTTCACTTATCAGGATACCGCATGAAGAATTACGTTGTATATTAACAGATAAATTCTTCCGTGAGAAAAAAAACAACCCATTATATCAGGAACGCCGTTCTGCTGAGTATAGCAGTTTTGCTTTTAATCTTGGTGGGAGGTTATGTTCTGGCACAGGTCTATAAGAAAGAAATACTGGCAGAAGTTAACGCATCCATTAACGAAAAAATTAATGGCACTCTGGACATTGCTGATATTCACTTCACCTTTTTCAATAATTTTCCAAGCTTTTCGCTGACACTTGAAAACCCCGTGGTGCGCGATTCGCTGTATAGTACTCACCACATTGAACTTTTCAGGGCCGATAAAATAATTCTTCAATTGGATCTGTTGAAATTACTGAGAGGTGAAATCAACCTGCGCACCATTACTATCGAACATGCAACCATCTCATTGGTAAAAATGAATAATGGTTACAGCAACACCAATATCTTCAAAAAAAATACAGCTTCCCCGAATGAACCAGGAGCTTCATCGTCTCTAACTGCAACGGTGAACAAGGTGTTTCTGAAGGATGTCCAATTCAGCATGGTTGATTCCACAAAAAACAAATGGTTCAATATTCAATTCAAAGATATTGAGCAAAATTTCGATGTAACGCCGGAAGCTATTAAGGCAAAAGTAGAAGGCATCGTTTATTTTGGCGGACTTGCATTTAATGCAGAAAAGGGAAGCTATCTCACCAATAAAACTGCTAAAGTTAATTTGATGCTTGATTTTAATATCCAGGAAAAGAAAATGGATATTAAAGCATCTACGATTGAAATTGATAAAGTGAAATTTTTATTGCGGGGCAACTTTGCTTTCAATGATACTGCGCGCATGCACCTTGAGATAGATGCACCACGAATTACAGTTGACCAGGCTAACACCATATTAACCCAGCACATTGCATCTAAATTGCTTGCTTTTAAGTTTGAAAATCCGTTGCTGGCAGCAATTCGAATTGACGGGAAATTATTTCCCGGCAGCAAGCCCGCAGTGGATGTATTCTTCAAAACTGAAAACAACATACTGACCATGCGATCCAAAACATTCACGGAAGTGAATACATTGGGTTGGTTCTTAAATCATGTTGATCCCACACTTGTGAATGATGATCATAATTCAAAGGTTATACTTTCCAGGTTTCATGCAAACCTGGGAGGGATTCCGCTGCGGTCAAAACTTACTATTACAGACTTAATAACGCCACACCTGCAGATGAATGCCACTGTAAATATGCCGATGGAAGACTTGCATGGTATTGTGGACACTTCAAAATTTATTTTTAACGGGGGCAGCCTGGATGTTGCATTTAATTATGATGGAAAACTAGTCGAGTATATTGATACATTAAATCATCTTTTCCTTGCAAATGTGAACGGAAGTGTGAAGGTTCGTAATGCCAATATGATTTATGTACCTCATGGATTTGAATTCGAAAACGTGAATACAAATATGGTGTTCGACGATTCCCTGCTGACCATCAAAGAGCTCAGTGTCGATATTAACAAAAATTCTGTGAGTGTAACCGGATCGGTTCTTCACTTCATCCCTTTCCTGTTTGTTCCTGGAGAATCTCTATTTGCTGAACTGACGGTAAATGCTGGTTCTATTGATTTCGACAACTTTACTTCTGAAGAAACTTCTAATAAGAGCTCTGCAAAAAAACCTGCTGCTAAAAAGAAAACGCCTCAGAAGCAAATTAACCAGACCATTGACAATATCATTTCCACAATGGAAGCAGATATTCTTTTGAGAGCCGAAAAGATAACTTCAGGAAGATTCAATGCCACTGAAGTGGAAGGCCATGTTCTAATGGCTGATGATTTTGTGAAGTTCAGGGATATGAAGATGAATACTTCAGGTGGCACCTTTGCTTTAAATGGAAGCGTAACCAGTTTGCAAAGTGCTCCCTACACCATGACCATTTCTGCTTCTATCAACAATGCTGATATCAGCAGCTTATTTTACTCATTCAACAACTTCAATCAAAAAACCATCACCCATGAAAATCTGAAAGGACAGATTACTACCCGGGTGGATTTTAATACGCAATTGAAGAAAGATTACTCAGTGCAACCTAAATCAATGAATGGAAAGATCATTATTGCTATTAAAAACGGGGCATTGATCAAACTGGATGGATTGGATAAAATTTCGCAATACGCATTTAAAAACAGGGACTTCAGCAACATAGAATTTGCGCAATTAAAAGATACAATACACCTCAATGGACAACAGTTAACGATGACGCGGATGCAAATTCAGTCAAGTTTGATAACGTTGTATGCCGAAGGGACCTATGGATTTGCCGGCGGAACCGATATGAGTATTCAAATACCGTTGAGTAATTTAAAAAAACGTGACAAGGACTATAAACCCAAGAATGTGGGCCCAGACACCAAACTGGGACCCAGCATTTTTTTACGCGCGAGGGATGGCTCAGATGGAAAAATCCAGATTTCATACGATCCTTTTAAAGACTTCTATAAGGAAAAAGGAATGATCACCAATACTACGGAAAAGGATGCAGCAAATGAAGCTGTGATCGAAAGGAACTCAGAATTGCAACCAAGTGACAGTCTTGCAAATAAAAAAAGCAAGAAGAAGCCAAAGAAAAAGGAGTAAGAAGAGTATAAACCAGTTTTGTTTCAACTGAGCGCTATCACTGCACCACCAATTTTTTTACCAATACTTTTTCATTGAAATTGGCTTTTACAAGGTAGAGTCCTGCTGGTAAATCTGTTGTATTCACAGAGAAAGTATGGGTACCTTTTGGAAGTGTTAAAGATCCCAATTCTTTTAAAGTCAGGCCCTGCAGAGAACAAAGCTGCAGCGTTACCAACTGTTCAGATGGCTTGCAAACTACCTGTATCATTGCCATTCCTGAAGAAGGGTTGGAAAGAATTTCCAATGAATTCCCAGCAGACACTTCTTCAGTAACGCCCACAGCGTAGTTATCAAAACCGGGCGTAGGCCCTGGAAGAATGATGAAGGGACCTTCTCCATTGGGCAAACGACCCACGGAAACATTGGCCGACTGCAACCCGAAAGTAAAAGTATCTATAGCTGCAAAATATTCACTGGCAGATGAAAACAACCCAATTTGTTCTCCATCTGCATTCAAACTGAAATCAGCGTGATTGAATCCCTCCTCAGAATCATTGTCTGTCCATAACAAAATGTATTCATTCCCATTTAAGGTAACAGCAGGTAATCTCCATTTTGAAGGGTTTAGGAAATCATCACTTAGGTATTTGTTCCCCAAATAGATAGCATCTGCGCCCGCATTGTACAATTCAACATAGTCAGCAAATTCTCCATTTTCGTCGCTGATGACATTGTCGTTTGCAGCAAGAAATTCATTGATGAAAAGTGGTGGAGGCTCAAACCCGATTTTAGTTCTAAAATCACCGCAAACAGGAAACCGGGAAGTGAGATTCGTGTTGTCGGTTGACTGTATGTGATAATACAAAAAACCGTTTGCGGTTGCAGGTTCCAGCTGAATACCATAAATAGCATCGGCAGCACTTCCATCATTGTGCTGCCCATCATCAAACATTGTTGCCATGGTATATTGAACTGAATCAAAACTGAAATATATTTTCACACTACTTACTGATACATCATCAAAGGAAGTAACGGTAATAAAAATATCTTCTCCTGTTTCGGGTAAAACAGGAAGATGATCCTCTTCACGAATTACGGGAGAGATATTGTTCAAAACCAGTTCACTTTGCGCATTGGTTTTGAAAGCAGCAATAAAATTTTTTACACCATAAGGTGTATGACCATCAATTTCATTGGTATTGAATGAGTTTAAAAAATCTTCGTCTGTATAGCCGTAATCGAATACTTTAAAATCATCTTCTAATGCAGCAGGAGTAATGAGGTCTTTCATGCTATCGATGTGCATATCGATGATAGAAGGATTTAATATATTATTCACCAACTCATTGAGGTAATAACTGTACCGATCTCTGTATTGAGGTATCTCCATCAATCGCGTTACCAAAGGCCTTTCCGAAGAATTTTCCCATTCATAAACTGACCTGGTAGTCCAGTCTATACCGATCCAATCCACACCAAATGTATTGTCGCAGTCGTAAGCTATATACACTATCTGATCGGTGAATGGATCATGGTAGAGGTAGTAGTTGTTTTTGTTAAATGCATAATCGTCCCAGTTTCCGGAAGCAACATCCATCGCATACGCTTTCAGGAAGGCATCTGCGTCAAATACCTTTTCAAGGGCGCACGGCAATTCGCTAATGGGAGTTTGATTGAGAATCGTAATAAAATTTACAAGATCAGTGTAGTCGTCACCGGATTCATTGTTTTGAAGATCGTACGCCCTGCCGCCTGTTACGCTTGAAGATTCAATGGATTTATAATCTTCCTGATCAGAACCCTCATAGGTAAGATCTGTAGGGTAAGTGCATTTGTAAAGATTACCACTGTTATCACCAAAGCGTTCTTTACACCATATTTCATCCATCTCTTCTATGTTGGTGTAAAGTCCATAGTAAAATTCATTCACGTACAACCTGACGAAAGAGCTTCTTCTTGCAGTCAAACCAAATTTGTTCCAGGCATCGTAATACAACTTTTCACGGATCATGCTTGGATCGTTGTGAGAACCATTAAGATTCAGTTTTTCATGGCCTTCATATTTTCTACCGTTATCGTAAGTATTGAAAGAAACTTTAAAAGATTTCTTGGCAGAATAGCGGGATGAATTTCCACGAAGGCGGAAACCTGTATTCTCCAATGTATCGCGTTGTATGCCATCGTCATAAATAAAAATTACGTTGTATTCATGGTTACTGGTTACATCGGTGTACAATTGCAAAAGCGAATCTTCATGTATGGTGATATAGATACTATTGACTTTTGATTCATCGAATAACGGGTTGAAAGGTAAGGATTGCGACTGTGAACAGAGCGCCGACAGCAACAGTAAAAAAGCAAATGGATATTTCAATGGAATGGAAGTATGGGAGCTAAAGTTAGTTTATCCGCGGGTAAACGGATGATGGTATTAATTTTTAGCTGCTTATAATATTTCTTTCGGAATTACCTTTCTCGTCCAGGTTTTAATGCGCTTCTTCATACCAGCAACGGAATCCGGATTTGATTCCAACGTTGTTTCCCAGGAATTAGCCGGTTTAAACTCTTCCTCCATGCCTTTCAACACACCTGCAGCAACTTTTTCAGAATGAATAACAGCTATGCATTCCGTATTGAGATTGGCACTACGGGGATCAAGGTTGAAGGTGCCAATTACGGTGATATTTCTATCCACTACCATTGATTTGGCATGCAGTCCGAAGATGGGTGTAAAGTCAAGTGTTTCCTGTAAAGCACCCGTCATTACCTTAAAACGCTCTTCAGCATCGGGGCGGAATTCGTATATCTTCACACCTGTTTCCAGTAATTTTTTTCGGTCGCGCTGATAACCACTGAATGCTTCAAGGTTATCGGTGGATGCCAGGCTGTTTGTGAGTATCCTGATCTTTACACCTCTCTTTACTGCATCACGAAAAAGATTTTGACTCAACTCTGAGGTGATCAGGTAAGGAGTCTGGATGTCGATTGACAATTTTGACTGCCTTACCAGATCAATCAGCGCATCTGTAGAAGCGCCACCTCCACCCAATCCGTGTTTTCCATCATTTTTTCCAGGTATGTCTGACACAAATTGCACGCTCTCTAACCACACCAGGTCACCGGATTGCTGAATGGTAACAAAAGCTTCCGGCAAATGCCTGATTTTATCACGCACCTGCGGCCAGAAATTTTCAGGATTGCAGGCATACGGTGCAACTGGTCGAACCGGTGAGGATCATTAAAATCAATCCCTGGATCTTCGACCATTTCTGCCACAGGAACGGCAAGGGTGCTGTTCCAGAATTCTTCAAAGGATGTTTCAACAACAGGAGCTATCTTTCCAAGCAGGAATACATCACGATCGCGGAAATTATATTCATGGTCATAATCAAAGTATTCATCGGCTATATTCCGTCCGCCTGTAATCACTGCTTTTTGATCAACAATAAATGTTTTGTTGTGCATGCGCTGATTGGCACTGCGGAAGTCGGTGGTAAATTTTTTGAGTTTGCTGTAGATGCTCTTTCCCAGGTTAGTGCCCGGATTATAAATCTTAATAGAAATATTTTCATGAGAGTCTATTGTTAAGATATCATGCACACCGGCATCTACCATGATGTCGTCAACAATAATCCTGATCTTCACACCTCTGTCAGCAGCACGCACAAGGTAATCGCAGGCGATCAATCCTACATTATCTGTAGAGAAAATAAAATACTGGATATCGATGGTTCTTTCTGCATATTCAGTGAGCCAGGCACGTGCCACCATCGCTCCGTCGCCATCTTCCAGAACATACACTCCTGTTTTATCCTGCATCAATGCTGCTACAGGTTCAAGTTCTTTCGAAAGGCTAACAGAATCGTTTCTGTGTATGCCGGAGCAAAAATCTTTTTCCTCCACGGGAATTTCTTTTGGGTGATGAGCACAAGCAATCAATAAACAAAACGACAGTAGAAAATAATATTTCACACCTTTAAAGTTAACCAGTGTGTAAGATCGCATTTTAGGAATAGGTACGCTCCTTTAAGTATCAAGCTTCAGTTCATTAAAACCGGTAACAGCATCCCATTCACGCCTGAATTCATGATTGGGTGATAAGCCAATGATTATTTCAGCAGTGGTATTTACCAGCGAACCTGTTTTCAGATGGCCACCTGTTACATTACCGTTTTCATCACCCACTTTAATGTGCAGGTGACTTCCATGTTTGGATAATGTATACACCAAAGAAAGTATTTCAAATTTTCCTTTGAGCATCGGTGCTTCCGCTCTTTCCGCAAAGCGGATGCAGGTGCATTTAAAACTTGCATCACATGCGATGATAAAGGCCGCTTCAATTCCATTTTTTATAGCCCATTGATCGATCCATTCCTTTATATCCTGATCCGGTTGCAAGTGCATAGCAAATATTTCCATTTTCAAATTTTCTATAATAACTGTTGCTTCGCTAATTGTTTGAGTACTTTGGATCCTCTTGACCTAAAGGCAGCCGATTCATATTCCATCTGTTCTTCTATGAGCGTTTTTAATTCGTTGCGGAGTTCGGGATGTTGCTTTGTGATGTTGTAAAGTACTGTCATTGAAAAAACTTTAATAGCAACAGGCAGGTTAGGCGTGCCAAGAAAATCAAAGCAGGTAGTTGCAGCCAGACCCTGCAGGTTTTCCGGTAAATCAATATCCTGAAGAATATTCACAACATTTCTTTTTACTGCATCATGAACGGGTTGTTTACAATAGAGCAGCATTTTTCTTATGTACGGATTTGTCCATTCAGGATGCTGATCTGCCACCAGTTTTACAACCCAGGCAGTGCGCTGGACCACCCTGTATTCATCATGAAAAAACAGATGCAGGAGCGTAGTAAATCTTTTTTTATCGAGGCATACCCATGCAGCAATTTTTTCAGTTTGTTTTTTTGAGTGTTCCCTCAGTATTTCTTCGCGGAGCTTCATGGCTGAAAACAGAAGTTGAACATACTGATCAATTTCAGAGATTTATATAAATCATGAATGCGAATCCGGTATTGGTATATATCACCCTTAACTTTATTTCCGAGAGAATATCTTCTTCTTTACAAATGTGCATGAATATTTGTTTGCCAATAAAACTATAACTCCTTAAAAAACTGTTTTCAGCATTTATAATCCATGCAGTGCAGATATTTCAAGCATCCTGTCAATTGATTTTTTAGCAAGGAGGCGGATTTCTTCAGGAACATTTATTTCCGGTAGTTCATATTTCATACACAGGTATAGTTTCTCAAGTGTGTTGCGCTTCATATATGGGCAATCATTGCAGGCGCAACCATTGTCAGGAGGTGCAGGAATAAATACTTTATCAGGTGATTCCTTTTGCATCTGGTGAAGGATACCTGTTTCCGTTGCCACTATAAATTCCTGTGCGGGATCATTCTTAGTGAACTTCAAAAGTCCGGTGGTAGAAGCAATATAATCTGCAAGGTCAAGCACCGGTGTTTCGCATTCAGGGTGTGCAATAACTTTTGCCTGCGGGTGACGGTTCTTCAGTTTCCATATTTTCTCGGCAGAAAATATTTCATGAACAATACAGGCACCTTCCCACAATACCATGTCGCGGCCGGTTTTCTTAATAAGGTATTTTCCCAGGTTTTTATCGGGTGCAAAAATTATCTTTTTATCTGCCGGAACAGATTCAATAATTTTTTGAGCATTGGAAGAGGTGCAGATAATATCACTCAATGCCTTGATATCAGCGGAGCAATTGATGTAGGTGATAACCACATGATCAGGATGACGGGCCTTAAAACGCGAAAACAATTCAGCAGGACAGGCATCTGCCAGTGAACAACCTGCTTTAAGATCAGGCAACAGCACTTTCTTTTTTGGGGAGAGAATTTTTGCGGTTTCTGCCATAAAGTGTACTCCAGCAAAAACGATCATATCGGCATCCGTTTTGGCTGCCTGTTGCGATAATCCAAGACTATCGCCAATGTAATCTGCCACGTCCTGGATGTCAGGTTCCTGGTAATAATGCGCAATTACGACGGCATTTTTTTCCTTTTTTAATTTTTCAATTTCGGCAAACAGATCGAGTTCAGGGTCCAGTTCCAGGTCAAGAAAGCCGTTTTCGGTCAATTTTTCTTCTGCTTCAACAAGTAATGCACTCATATAATTTAATTTAAAAAAATTGAAAGGTTACTATTATAAATTATTAAGGGTGTGGAAAGGTTCACAACTTATACTATCAATGCGCGCAATTCTGCTTATCCATATACTGTCCACATGCAAAGCTAATGAATCCACACCGGTAAAAGGTGAAGGTCAGAGAGTTAACTGCTTTTCAACATGCTGTTGATTACCTGAAATGAGCAAAGAATTTTTTAAAGTTATTCAGATAACTCCTTTTAGTTCGTTCATAACAGCCGGAAATTTTATTGAGGTATCAACATAAAGGCACGGTTATACAGTTGGTTTCAAAAGAGGTGAGTTGAACACATCATGTACACGCTCTGCTAACGTTTATTTTAATGGTATGTTGGTAATATTTTTTTGAATGCACAATTTCTAAAAGTTGTTATTAACAAGTGTTCATTACTAAAAAAATTACCATTGATGAATTACGAATTACGTGATTTGATCGTGAACAATGTTAATTTTGAATAATGGAGGTTCCGCAATTTAATGATACCATCAATTTGTTGTCTAAACTAACTTTTCCTAAAATGAGGAACGGATGGAAGGTGGTATGGTCGTATTACTATTCGCGTTGGACTGGTGTGGCCGTGCAACGTGGATTGCCGGTGAGTGTTTCGATTGAACCGACTACTTCCTGTAACCTGCGTTGCCCAGAGTGCCCAAGTGGACTTCGATCATTTACGAGAAACACAGGGATGTTGCATCCTGACTTTTTCAGAAAAATGATTGATGAGCTGAAGGATGAACTCTGGTACCTGCTGTTTTATTTCCAGGGAGAACCTTATCTGCATCCTGATTTTTTAAAGATGGTGAAGTATGCTTCTTCCAATAGAATTTATACAGCCACTTCTACCAACGCACATTTTTTAAATGATGAGAACGCACGAAAGACAGTGGAGTCAGGATTGGACCGTTTGATTATTTCCATTGATGGCATTACGCAGGAAACGTATGAGGCCTATCGTATAGGTGGTAACCTGGAAAAGGTGCTGGAAGGCACGAAGAATATTGTGAAGTGGAAAAATGAACTGCATTCAAAAACACCGCACCTGATCTTTCAGTTTTTGGTAGTTGCAGCAAATGAGCACGAAATTGGAATGGTAAAAAAGCTCGCCAGTGAATTAGGAGTTAATGAGGTGCGGTTTAAAACCGCGCAGTTGTATGATTTCAAAAATGGAAACAAGCTGTTACCTCAAAACGAAAAATTATCGAGGTATAAAAAACAACGGGATGGAAGTTATGCCATCAGGAATAAGTTACTGAATCATTGCTGGAAGCTATGGCATTCCAGTGTGATCACCTGGGATGGAAAAGTAGTACCCTGTTGTTTTGACAAAGATGCACAACATCGCATGGGCGATTTGCAACAGCACTCGTTTTCAGCTATCTGGAATAGTGAGTCCTATCATGGTTTCAGAAGCTCTGTACTTCGTTCACGGAAGGAGATAGCTATATGTGCGAATTGCTCAGAGGGAACGGCGGTATGGGGATAAAGGTAATTAATAATAGTGACGTGTTTTCTCACTTTCATTCCATTCCTTCATCGTAATTCACCCTTTTAAAAGAGATAAGTACCACCAATTGCGAAAGTGGTTTCGTGTACATTCTCATTCATTTTTGAAGTTGTTCCTCCCACATCTCTTGAGAAAGTGAGCTTGGTAAAGGTATATTTCACGGAAGAAGAAAGGGCGACATGCTCGGAGAGAGAAAATTGAAGCGTAGTTCCGGGAGAGATATCAAAACCCTTTGGTGATTTTCCCGGCAGGTAATTGTACAATTGTGATACATGCAGGAAAGAGTAACCGGCAGCCATGCCTAATCGGAGATTCAATTTATGAGAAAGCCGGAGATGATATTCTGAAAGTAACTCTACATGATTCAGAATAGAAGAATAGAAATCTTCACGGGTTACCTGGCCATTTTCATCTGTAAATTTGACTTTGTCGCCATAGATACTTACTCTGTAAGATGGACCAAACGAAAATTTTTTGCTGATTGGAAACTGTGCATTCACATCAAAGCCAAATAGTGAAGTTGTGGATTCCAAAGTATTATCGCCGAAAGAAACCGGATAGCCTAGAGCTACAGAGATGGAAACCGGCAATTTTTCCTGTGCTTTAAGAAATTGAAACTGGAGCAGGATGGCAACCAGCATAGAAAGGAGGATTTTTGAAATCATAGCTTTATTTGGGCATGAACGCGTTATGCTGAGAATATATTGCGACCTTTAATAGGGCTAATATGAAGATTTTTAGAATCTTCCGGTAAAAGTTATTTTTGATGAAAATTAACCTATGAAAAAATTTCTTCTCATCACCTTCCTGTTGGTTGTAGTGGGAATAGCAGGATATATACTGGTGTGTAACTACACCTATAGCGAAGGAAGCCGTACGGGTTACCTGATCAAATTTGCAAAAGCCGGCTATGTATTTAAGACCTATGAGGGAGAATTGAATCTTGGAGGTATGAATACCAACAGCAATTCAGTAGCCAATTACCTGTGGGATTTTTCAGTGCTGGGTTCTCAGAAAGATGTGGTGGGTGAGCTCAACAATTATGAGGGAAAAGTACTCACTGTTTACTACAAGGAAAAACTGAAGAACATGCCCTGGCAGGGTAATACCAAATATTTTGTATACCGGATTGAAACGGTACAACCATAACCGGTTTTTAAACGGTCATTATTTCCTTCTCTTTCAGTTCTACATGCTTATCTACCTGTGCGATAAATTTATTGGTGATGGTTTGCATGTCTGCCTCGGCATCTTTTATCTGGTCTTCGGACACGTGATCTTTACCTAATTTTTTTATCTGATCCACTGCCTCCCGGCGGATATTGCGGATGCTTACCCGGGCCGTTTCAGCAACGGAGCTTGCCTTTTTTACAAATTCTTTGCGGCGTTCTTCAGTAAGCGGTGGTTGATATAATTTTACGGCAACGCCATCATTATGCGGAGTAATGCCGATGTTAGCTGCCAGTATTGCCTTCTCAATTACTTCCAGCATTTTACGTTCCCATGGCTGAATACTCAGGGTGCGTGCATCCAGCACCGAAACATTTGCAGCCTGGTTGATGGGCATATGCGAACCATAATAATCTACCATGATGCCATCCAGCATACCCGGAGAGATTTTACCCGCCCGCACCTTGATCAGTTCAGCTTCCAGGTGCTGAATAGTTTTTTCCATGTGGCTCTTTGTCTCATTGATAATTTGTTCAGGCGTCATAACAGTTGTTGTTTTCGGAAGCAAACCTACACGTTTGGAAATAATTTTTCAAGTGGTTGGAAGAAATCTGTCTGTTATTTCCTTGTAGCCTCAACTGATATGCGTTGAGTCAAAGAATCAGTAGCCAGGAATCAGGACAGTTTCATTGTTCCTTATTTTTAGTTTCTGCGTCCTATAATTATGTGCGGCTGATTCATTACTTCTTCATTTTCGGATCCAACGCATCACGCAATCCTTCGCCGATTAAATTGTAGGTGGTGACGGTGATGA
>JBDSEW010000363.1:0-11367 GCA_039919825.1 Chitinophagales bacterium
CGAATTTTTCCATTAAGCAAAATCCATTTCATATTTATCAGGAGTCAGGTGACTATGATGTGCGGCTCACTGTGACAACTGAAAACGGCTGCTCAGGCCCATTAAAAAAAACAATTCATGTTTATGGTTTGCCTGAAGTGAACGCAGGAGCTGATGAAACAATTTGTTCGGATGATACTGTTCAGTTGCAGGCATCAGGTGCTTCGCTGTACATGTGGCAACCTGCATACCAGGTAACGGATTCATCCTTACCAGATCCTTTCGCATTTCCCTTGAATTCGCAGGAGTTTATTGTTACCGGCACGGATACCAACGGATGTTCAGCGATGGATACGATGCAGATTACTGTGCTTCCGCTTCCAATAGCAGGTGCAGGAAATGATACTGCGATTTGTGAAGGAAACAGTACCGTTTTGAATGGCTCAGGTGGCACCTCCTATTTGTGGTCGCCTTCCACCAGCCTCGACAATGATACCATTTCACAACCAACAGCAACACCTTCAACTACTACGACTTATACGGTGACCGTGAAAGATGCATCAGGATGCAGTGCCATCGATTCTGTAACTGTAGTTGTTTCTTCTATTCCCGTTGTAACAATCACCGGTCTGAATGATACATATTGTTCTAATGGTGCTTTAGTGGAACTAACGGCACTTCCTACAGGCGGACTTTTTGCAGGCGATGGAGTAAGTGGCAATTTATTCGATCCTTCTCTGTTACCTGCCGGCGGGCCCTATTCCATCATATACAGTTATAGTGACAGTGTTGGTTGCTTTGCAAGTGATACTGAAAGCGTTTCCATTTTACCTCCTCCTGAAATTTTTTTTTCAACAGGTGATTCAACACTTTGCCTGGATGCAGCTCCGGTTACGTTTGTGTTAATACCGGTTGGTGGAATTTTATCAGGCATTGGTATTATTGATAATTCCTTCGACCCTTCAATGGCCGGAGCAGGTATTCATCCTGTTTATTACAGTGTTACTGATTCCAATAATTGTAAAGCCACTGATACAATGGAAATAAATGTTTTTGCACTGCCAATGATCGATGCAGGAAACGATACACTCATTTGCGCAGAAGATTCCATTCAATTACAGGCAACCGGCGGTATAAATTATTCATGGTCACCTGGGGCTTCTCTCTCTGATCCATTGATCAGCAACCCGATTGCATTTCCCATATTCACTACACACTATACTGTAACAGCTTCTGACACCAATCAATGCAGTAACGCAGATTCTATATGGATCACTATATTCAGTTTGGTAAATGTAGATGCTGGAGTTAACGATACTATTTGTGCAGGTGACACCATTACATTGGCAGCGACTGGTGGAAATGACTATTTCTGGATGCCTGCTGAAGGATTGAGTAACAACAATATTTCAAATCCACTGGCATTTCCGCAGGTTACCACTATGTACACTGTGACCGTGAATGCTGGAAGCACTTGTCCCGGAAAAGATTCTGTCCTCATTACTGTTCATCCAAAACCAACCATTGATGCAAGCACCGATACCTCATTGTGTGCGGGAGATTCAGTACAGTTGTTTGTTTCAGGTGCCGCGACTTATATCTGGCAACCTGGTGATGGACTGAGCAACACCGCAGAAGATGACCCTTATGCATTTCCGCAGATAACTACCAACTACATGGTGACTGGAACTGATCTCAACGGATGTGCTGACACTGCTGCTGTTTTGCTCACGGTAATATCATTACCCGTAATTGATGCAGGAACAGATACTTCCATTTGCGTAGGGGATACACTGCAGTTGATGGCGAGTGGAGGAGCAAGTTATACCTGGACACCTTCGGTTTTCTTAAGTGAAGATAATATTGCAAACCCTCTTGCATTTCCGGATACTACCACCACCTTTATAGTTATCGGAACAGCGGAATCAGGTTGCATTAATACAGACTCCATCCAGGTTTTTGTGTTATCACCAGGTATGATTGATGCAGGTGCAGATACTTCACTTTGTAAAGGCGACAGCATTATGTTGCAGGCTTCAGGTGGCCTTGAATATTCATGGTCTCCTGCTACCGGACTAAGTGATCCATTAGTTGCCAATCCAATTGCCTCTCCAAACAGCAGTATGGTTTATACGGTAACCGTAGGCGACGGTACTTCCTGCTTTTTTTCCGATACCGTTGTTGTTCAAGTAAATGAACTACCCATTGTGATTGCCAGCAACGATTCTTCTATTTGCCCTGGCGACTCACTGCAACTGCAGGCAGCCGGCGCCCTCTTTTACTCATGGAATCCGGCAAATTCATTGAGCGATCCGGCTGTCTCCAATCCGGTTGCATCACCTCTTGGCACCACTTCCTATTCAGTAATAGGAACAGATGCGCAGGGTTGTGAAAATTTGGATACCGTAATCATCACGCTGCTGCCTGCACCCGTTGTGAATGCTGGAATTGATACTGTTGTTTGTATTGGCGACAGCATCATGCTGCAGGCAAGCGGAGGAATAACTTATTCATGGGAACCTTCCTCAAATTTAACAGATGCTTTCATTTCAAATCCCATAGCTTATCCAAATATCACTACTACTTATATTGTGAAAGTGAATGATGGAGGAATATGTTTTGGTTACGATACAGTGCTCATTATCGTTCATTCATTACCCATTGCCAATGCTGGAGAGGATCAGACAGTATGTGCAGGCAATCTTGTTTCCTTAAATGCTTCCGGTGGAGTTGAATATATATGGACACCTTCCACTTCTCTTTCTTCATCAACAGTGAACAACCCGGTGGCAACCGCGATTGAAAGCATCACCTATACAGTTACGGTTACGGATGAAAATCGTTGCATCGCTTCTGATACGATTCATTTGGAAGTTGCTCCGCCACTACTTACGAATATCAGCAGCGACACTGCAATTTGTGCCGGAGGTTCTTCTCTTTTAAATGCCAGCGGTGGCAGCAGCTATAGCTTGTCTCCTGCTGCAACACTCAATGATGCTGAATCACCTGCTCCTGTCGCAACACCCATTGAAACAACTACCTACACGGTAATGATTTCGGATGGAATTTGCTATGCCGACACTTTACAGGTAACAGTATTTGTTTCCATACCTTTCATCGATGCAGGAAGTGATGCAACAATTACATCCGGAGCTTCTTTCCAATTCATCGTAACCGCTTCGCAAGGTACGTATGCATGGACGCCTTCTGAAAACTTAACCTGTCCGGATTGCCTGAACCCTGCTGCTGCTCCGGTAGTGACTACGACCTACACGGTTTCTGTAACCGATTCTCTGGGTTGCATGGCAACAGATGAAGTTACTTTGGGAGTTGGATGCGATCTTGAATCGGTCTTTATTCCAAATGCATTTACACCTGATAAAAACGGACACAATGATGTGCTGTTTGTCCGAAGCACCGGGTTGATTGATGTAACTTACTTTCGGATCTTTGACCGATGGGGTAAAATGATTTTTGAGTCGAATGACATCGGCCAGGGTTGGGATGGAACTTACAAAGATCAACTGATGCCTCCGGGCGTTTACCTGTACACCATGCAGGCAAAATGTGGAAATGAAGAATTAATTGAAAAGCAGGGGAATGTTACTTTGTTAAAATAATTACAAATGATCAATTACGAAATTTACTACTAACTACTCACTACTCACTACTCACTACTCAACACTTGCGACTACCCACCTGCATCCTGACCCCTCAAAAATTGCTACTGGCGATAGTGCTTACTATTGCCTGCTTTGCAGCAACTGCGCAGGACAGCCATTTTTCACAGGTATATGAAATGCCGTTATTATTGAATCCTGCACGCACCGGATTTTTTAAAGACAACTACAGGCTCACAGGTATTTATCGCAGCCAATGGAAAGAAATTACGCAACCTTTTAAAACACTATCAGGTGCACTGGACCTGAATGTTCCTGCAGGGAAAAACAAAACCGACATCTTCGGATTTGCCATCATGGATTTTGCGGACAAGGCCGGTGATGCGGATTATAGTACTAACTACATTGAAGCCTGTATTTCTTTTCATAAAAATTTCGGAACAAATTTTTCACACTATCTCGGCATTGGAGTCATGGGTGGTTTTGCCAGCACTTCTTACGATCTCTCTAAGTTAACTTTCGATGAAGATTTTAACGGTGGCACCAATACCGATATTCCAACAACCACCAATGCTAACTATTCAGATTTATCGATGGGACTTGAATACAATTACCTGAATGAAAAAACACATTTCAATGTTGGCTTCTCCATATTTCACCTCAACCAACCTGGCATCACATATTATGGCAACGACCTTTCGGTAATCTACCGGAAATTTGCGTTTAACGCAGGCCTTGCAAAAACGCTTTCTGATATGCTGGAAATCCAACCACGTCTTGCTTTTTTTCAACAGGGCAAATCCACAGAATTATTATTCGGTGCTGACCTGAAGATCCTGCTTTCAAAAAATGTTTCTTCCAATTATGCGCTGTATTTTGGAGGGTACTATCGCGTGGGCGATGCAATTATTCCAAAGATCCGCATCGACATGGGTGATCTTACCTTTGGGTTAAGCTATGATTTCAATATGGGCAGTTTATCAGAAGTGAATCAACTTGCAGGAGGACCAGAACTGACCGTTTCGTTCACCGGAAGTATAAAAGGCGTTTCAGCAGGAAGAATTTATAATCCGCGTTTTTGATGATAAGTGATGTTCCGGAAGTATACAGGTTTTCAAAACCGGAACCAGATAAAGCGCCTCTTTTTTTTCTCGGTGCGTTGTTGCTGTTTGCCGTATCCGGGAATATTTTCAGGACGCAAAACAGGTGGCGAAATAAAATCACTCAAACCATATGAACTCAACAGGAAATTGTTGGTATTGTCAGCAAGAAACTGTTGCTGCTTTTCAATGTCGAAATAAAATTTACCGATACCCTCTGCAAGATAGCTACCCTTTTTCAGCAAGTCGTGCTCTATGTTCGTCACAAACTGTTGTACTTTCTCCTTTGCTGCCTCATGGCTGATTCTTTCTTCAACTGAAATAAATTGAATCAGGAGTTCATCCTGTGCCGCTACATTCTTGCTGAAAGAAAGCGATTTGCGGGGTGGCTGAAACAAATGTTGCGTTGGGTGAACGGTTGCCGGTGCATAGGTAGTTTCCAGTGCACCAAAGCCTGGAATCACCACTTGATGGTGATGCAATAATAATTTACAGATGTATTCTGAAACTTCCATTGTTAGTTAAAAAAACCGGGGCGTAAATGTAACTATTTCAGGTCGTTGATTATTCTAACGTTAAGTTATGGTTAAATTCAATAAATTCGCCGATCGCCACTGTCAACGTCATCTTTGCACAATACATGATATGAATAAAGTTTTACTTTCGATTTTACTGTTAGTATGCTGCTCTTATTTGACTGTGAGAAGTCAATCCATAGCATTTTCTGAATTGAATTATAATTCCGACTCTACCATCAATGCAGGTAACTGGGTAGAACTTTACAATTACGGAACTACTTCTCTTGATCTTGGCGGCTGGTACCTGAAGGATGATAACAACGCCAACCTTTTCACTTTCCCTTCCGGCACAAACCTCGCGGCAAGCGCACGCCTGGTGGTTGTAAATGATGTGGCAGGGTTCACTGAACAGTTTCCGCTCGTCACCAATTATTTAGGTGAAATGAGTTTCAGTTTTGGAAATGGTGCAGATGAGGTGCGCCTCTTCGACAATAACGGAGCACTCAAACTTTATATGAGCTACACCGACAGCCTGCCGTGGCCTGAAGCTGCTGATGGAACAGGCAGGACGTTGGAGATCATAGATGCGATGAGTACTCCGGACAATGCAGCCAACTGGTTTGTGGGTTGCATGAATGGTTCACCGGGAAAAGCATATACACCCTGTAGTGATCAGCTGTTGTTTTCAGAAATCAATTACAATTCAGATACGTTATTGGATTCAGGAGATTGGATAGAGTTGTATAACAATTCTATAAGTGGCGTTAATTTAACAGGATGGAGTTTTAAAGACAGCAATGATGACAACCCTTATTTTTTTCCGGTCAATACTCAAATAGCATCAGGTGCAAGACTGGTACTGGTAAATGATGTGGTAAAATTCCAGGCACGCCATCCAACTATCACCAACTATGTCGGGCCTTTCTATTTTCACCTGAGCAACGACGGTGAATTGGTGCGGCTCTTTAACTATTTGGGTAAGCTTACTTTTTCAGTGGTGTATGATGATGATGGCGACTGGCCTCCCGGTGCTGATGGCGACGATTACACACTTGAACTGTTAAGCACAACCGGCAACATGAATAGCTTTTCCAATTGGTTTACCGGTTGCCCTGAAGGCTCGCCCGGTTATGAATACAATCCAAACTGCAATGTTGGTATTCAATCCATTCCCGGCAATCCTTTTTTAATCACCGCAGGCTTGAATGAGAACATGCTGACCATTCAATTTGCCAATGCGGCTCTTTCCCAAAAATTTGCTGTGTCTGTTTATAACATGATTGGTGAAGAATTGTACCGGCAAAATTCCGGTGGAGAAAAGCTTACCATCATTACCGATCACTTCTTACCAGCTGTCTATGTGCTTTCCATTCAAACGGATCATGGGCAGTGGGCGCAAAAAATTTTCATCCCTTAAAACACACCGCTTCATTTGAAATTTACATTCCGGTTAAAGCTCTTTTTTCTTTTGATGATTGGTGTGGCAACCACGATATTTTCCTGCACCAAAGGTCCTGGTGAAGGAGGAACATCTGCCATCAAAGGAAAAATCTATATTGAAGATTACAATGGTTCAGGAGTGCTGCAGGCAGAATATTATGCACCCGAAGAGCGCGTCTACCTCATTTTTGGCGATGAAGGATTTTATGGCCTGGACACAAGGACCAGCTTCGATGGCACCTATGAATTTAAATACCTGAAGAAAGGATCGTACACCGTATTTGCCTATTCCGATTGTGATACGTGTGCTTCAGGAGTAATAGCAGCAGCAAAGCAGGTAGAGATTACGGACAATAACAGCACGATGGAAGTTACTGACATCATTTTAAGAAAATGATATGAATTCAACACGCTACAAATTGGTCAACATGAAAAAAATACAGCTAACAATAATTGTCAGTTTCCTGGTCATCATTTTTCTACTTCCCAACACTTTGGTGAAGGCACAATCGAAAATGAATACGGGGAAAGTGAAATCGGTGACAGAAGTAACGATTGAAACAAAAGGCGGGAAAGAAGCGGAGAACAAAAAATCATTTCAGTCATATGATGAACGAGGCAATATGCTGGAAGAAATTGAATACGAGGATGATGGAAAAATTAAAAACCATACCACCAGCGAGTACAACGAACAAAACCTTAAAATAAAAGAGAACTCTTTTTTTCCAGATGGAAAAGTAGAAACGGTCAGCATTTTTGCCTACGACCATGAAGGTAACCGCGTTTCCAAAACAGTGATGGACAAAAATGGAGCGATAAAATCAAAGAAACTGTACAAATATGAATACCGCTGAAAACAAAACGGTGCGCGATGAACTGCTGCAGATTCTTTCCGGCTTCACTCCTATTGGATTGAAAGAAATGGAATTTGTACACCTGATGAGCCGTTTCGATATGAAGTATATTTTTCATCGTTCGCAGCTTCCTTCATTTCTAAAGAAGCTGCAGCATGATTACAGAGCATTAACGATAGATGAGCTACCCCTTTTCAAGTATGAAAATTTGTATTTTGATACCGCAGCACTCAAATCCTACCACGATCATCACAACGGCAAATCGGGCCGTTACAAGATCCGTTTCAGAAAATACAGCGACAGCGACAAGTGTTATTTTGAGGTGAAACAGAAAACAAACAAAGGCCTCACCGAGAAAGCAAGACTCAGCGTTCCCGCATTCAGCAAAGAACTTTCATCCCAGCATCTTGATTTCGTGCAGCAGCAATTGGGCAATAACACATTTCAGCTCGTACCGCAGATTTCCAACAACTTTTCGCGCATTACACTCGTGAATGAGAAGGGTGGTGAAAGAGTGACCATCGACCTTATGATCAACTTTAAAAACGAAAGGGCAGAACGCTCGCTGAATGAGCTGGTGATTGCTGAAGTAAAACAGCATCATGCTTCCTCACTTTCAGTTTTTAAGAAATTAATGCAATCGCACCGTATCTTTCCCACCAGCATCAGTAAATACTGCCTGGGCACCTTGCTTACCCATCCGGGAATCAAATACAATCGCTTTAAACCAAAACTCACCATACTAAACAAAATCTGTAATGTTGTTGATTGATGTACTTTTTGCCGCGACCGAATACATATTCTGGGATTCTACCGAATTGCTTGACCTGCTTTTCAGGTTCGCATTTAATTTTCTGATCGCCTACATAATAATAAGATGGATCTACTATCCTACCCACAAAAACAAGGATTATCTCTTCACTTATTTTCTTTTTAACATCATCATTTTCATGCTGTGTTACATGATGCGGAACACACAGCTTGAAATAGGTGTTGCCTTCGGATTATTTGCGGTCTTTTCTATTCTCCGCTACCGCACGCTGAATGTTGGTGTGATGGACATGGCTTATTTATTCCTCATCATCAGTGTAGGTGTCATCAATTCTCTCAGCAACGAAAAAGTCAGCATTGCAGAAATCCTCTTTGCCAACTTCCTGATCGTTTCTGTAATTTTTATCCTGGAGAAGATCTGGCTGGTACGCATTGCCTCCAATAAAGTGGTGGTGTATGAAAAAATTGAAAACATCCGACCGGAGAATTACGACAAGCTGATTGCTGACCTTAAACAACGGACAGGATTAAACGTGCACCGTGTGGAAATAGGACGCATTGACTTTATGCGTGACATAGCAAGAATCAAGATCTACTATTTCGATTGAAAGGTGGTGAAAATCAGCTCCACGACTCATATACTCCTGTTTCTATTATGTATTGCTTTCCTGTTGCACAGCGATGCTGTGACTGCACAGGAATCAGATTTTCAAACATGGAGCAGTGCAGGTATTAAAAAGGAGCTATCAAAAAACACAGACTTCCTGCTATCACAGGAGTTACGGTTAAAGGACAATTCAACACGGTTGAATTCCACTTTTACAGATGTTGGTTTTAAATACCGTCTCTTTAAAAACCTGGATGGAGGATTGTATTACAGGTTGATCATTTTTCCTGATGCGGTAGCACATCGGCCGTATGCTGAGATGAGTTATGAAATAGATATTCAAAAATGGTCTGTTGAACCACGGTTGCGCTTTCAGCACCAGGAAGAACGCAATGAAGTTGCAAAAAACTATTTCCGGCCAAAGGCAACACTCAGTTATAAAATCAATAAGCAGTGGAAGCCTTTTGTAGCGGGAGAATTATTTTATCATGCCTTCTATTACCAGGGAAGCCAGTTCGACGAATACCGTTTAAGCGCTGGTGTTGAATACGACTGGAAAAAACACCATGCACTTAAACTCTTCTATCTTTTTGACAAGGAGTTCAATGTCAATGATCCATTGCAGCGGCATGTTACGGGATTGGCATATGAGTATGATTTTTGATTCATGGATCGTGTAAGAACCTGGAACCAGTACCGATCCCTGATGAAGTACATGAAGTTGATGAGATAATTTATAATTGAATCAAAACCACCATCCCAATTTAATATTCACCAACCCATCCGGTTCATCATCTGAAATTGCATAGGTAGCGGAAAGAACTGCCAGGCTGAATGGGCTCATCCAGATTCCACCACCATAGCTTGTATGGATCTTGTTAGAGGTATCGTCTTTAACCCATACTCTTCCACTATCGAGCAGTCCGACAATGCCAAAATCAGCAGGAAATATGTAGGCATTGAAATGGAACACTTTAAGCCTTGCCTCCAGGTTATTATAAAAGGAGGAATTTCCGGAGAAACGTTCACCGCGTAATCCGCGCACATTTTCATTCGTCCGTCCACCGATAATATTCGCCTGGTAAAATTCAAAATCACCTGCATTGTATCCACCACCAAAGCGTGTAGCGAGCACTAACCTTTCACCATGGCTATCGTAGAAATGATAGAACAACGATACATAGCCACGCAGGTAGCAGAAATTGACCGTGTTGTCTTCACTCTGTTTCACATAACCTGCATTCACTAAAAACCGTGTCTCGAAATGCGGCATGGTGTCCTTAAGAAAAGGATCGTAGGTGAGCTGTGTATTCACACCTACATAATGCTTACGGGAAATATTATCAGGCGTGAGATCAGGAAATACCTCGCTGAAATTCTCTATGGTGTCAGCTGTAACCCGTGCCTGCTGGTAAATGGGTCCGAAGAGAAAGCGAATCTCATCCTCGCCACCTACTTCCAGCGACGGAAAGATCAACATCTGGTTGATGCGCAGGTTATAATCTTCTACCGGGAATTCTTTTTTTGTTTCATTGCCAAAGCCAAAGAAATTCTCGCGGAAGTTAGGTGCATAAACGTTTGCGTCGATATTCAGATCCAGTTTTCCGATCACATCGGTGAAGTCTCCTTGGTAACCAAAATGGAATGCTCCTGTGTTCAGCGCTACTTCACCAATAAACGATTGCTTAGATTTGTAAGGCGATTTTTTGAATCCATGTGAGACGCGGGAAACGCTGCCACCAAGAAACACTCCATCATCCGCATTGTATCCGAATACAGGAAAAAACCCATTGAAATTGTACTCAAAGCTTTTAGTAGAATAGGTATTGTAAAAAGTATCCACAGATGTTTTGTTCTTTGCTTCACTTCCAAGACTCAGGTAATTTCCATCCCTGGTATCATACACTTTTGTGCATTTTCCAAAGCCTCCTACCTTAGACTGGTCAACAATACTGTCGCGGCCATTGCCACCAACTACACGAAGCAACGAATTGCTTCCCGAATTTCCGGATACGTCGAAAACATCGTTATCTCCGAGACCGTACAAAATCAATTCATCCGTCTCACTTTTGATGAAAGTCCGGTGATAATACATTCTTCCCTTTTCGCCATTTTTCGCTTGATAAACGGACACATGAGTTTTACCCGGTGCACTCCTCTTCACCTCAAAATAATCCTGACTGTTCGTTCCAACAACAGTAACGTGCTTTGCCAGAAATGAATAGTACTGCTCTCCGATTTTTGGAAGATTATCACGGCGCTCTCTCAGCGTTTTGATTATTTCCGGCCCGGTAAGTTTATACACTGTATCAGGCCATATCCTGAATGCTTTCTCAATATCCTCATCAGACACCATTTGTTTGACACTATCGGCTGCATGCTTCCAGTCATCACGTGTCATACGTGTCATGAAGTTATGGTCGAAATAACGTGCGCCATAGCTGAACCATTTTATACTCAGCGGCATGGGTTTATAGC
>JBDSEW010000182.1:0-5936 GCA_039919825.1 Chitinophagales bacterium
CACAGTTCTCCAAGGCAAAAGATCGGGCTCAAACATTCCATATTTTTCTTTGAGCCTGAGAATTCGCTCTGCCAATAAAGTGTCTATCTCGGGACGTCCTGCGCTAGGCACTTTGTGCCGTTTCCAATATCGGCTCCCCACATTTGTATGGAATTTTATGATAAAAAAAAGCCGCAGAATATATAAATTCTGCGGCTTCGTTATCGAAAGTATCTCGACAAAAGTATTACCTATCTCATAAACAAAAGCTCCCTGTATTTCGGCAAAGGCCAAACCTTGTCATCAACAAGCAGTTCGAGTTTATCGGTGTGGTAACGGATCTGATCGAAGAATGGTTTTACGGCATCGCAATAGGCAACTGCGCGGTCGCGGATATCTTCTGTGTTATTGGCAGATTTTCGCGCCTCAGTCATTTCTTCCACCATTTTCAGGATGGTATTGATATGCTCACTGATTTCCGTTACCAGGTTTTTCTGTGCCGCCGTTAGCTTTGTATCCAACCCAATTTCTTTGAACCCCCTGATGTTGCTGATCAGTTCATTTTGATATTGAATAGCAGCCGGGATAATCTGATTCATCGCCAGTTCACCAATCATACGACCTTCAATCTGTACAATCTTGATGTATTTTTCCAGCTCGATTTCATGTCGTGCATGAATTTCTTCTTTAGTGAAAACCTCGTTGCGTACGAACAGGTCGATTCCTTTTTGGGTCACCATAAAATCAAGGGCACGAGGCGTGTTTTTCACATTACTCAATCCACGGCGTGCTGCTTCATCTTCCCATTCTTTAGAATAGTTATTTCCCTCAAAACAAATCTTCTTGCTTTCAGTAATGTATCGCTTTAGCACTTCCATTAAAGATACTTCGCGATTCTTGCCCTTTGCAATTAAACCATCAACATCTTTTTTGAAATTAATCAGCTGGTCGGCAACAATCGTATTCAACACCGTCATCGTAGAAGAACAGTTTTGTGATGAACCCACAGCGCGTACTTCAAATTTATTTCCCGTAAATGCAAATGGTGAAGTGCGGTTGCGATCCGTATTGTCCTGCATCAGCGAGGGAATCTTATTGTGAATTTCAAGCCTTAATGTTTGTTCGCTCTCTTCTGTAAACTTTCCGCTTTCTACTTTTGATTCAATCTCATTTAATATGTCGGTCATGTAGGACCCAATGAAAACACTTATAATAGCCGGTGGAGCTTCATTTGCTCCCAGCCGAAAATCATTGGCAGCAGAAGCAATAGAAGCCCGTAACAGATCAGCACCCTCACTTACCGCTTTTATTACATTGATGAAAAAAGTAAGAAACTGCAAATTGTTTTTTGGGGTCCGTCCCGGCGACAACAGATTCTTTCCTGTATCAGTGGCCATGCTCCAGTTGTTGTGCTTGCCACTTCCATTGATACCTGCAAATGGTTTTTCATGAAGGATCACTCTCAACTTATGACGACGTGCAACACGCTGCATCACATCCATCAGCAATTGATTGTGATCAACAGCTACATTCACTTCTTCAAAAATGGGGGCTACTTCAAACTGAGCGGGAGCTACTTCATTGTGACGTGTCTTTAATGGGATTCCCAGCTTAAATGACTCCGTTTCAAAGTCGAGCATAAATGCATATACTCTTTCCGGAATAGAGCCGAAATAATGGTCTTCGAGCTGCTGTCCTTTTGCAGGAGCATGACCAAACAATGTTCTTCCGGTGAATACCAGGTCAGGCCTTGCTTCAAATAATGCCTCATCAACCACAAAATATTCCTGTTCCCATCCTAATGTTGGAACCACCTTCGAAACATTCTTATCAAAATAATGGCATACTTCTACGGCTGCTGTTTCCAATGCATGCAACGATTTCAATAAGGGTGCTTTGTAGTCGAGTGCTTCTCCATTGTAAGAAACAAAGATGGTCGGAATACAAAGTGTTTTTCCGCTTCCGATTTCCATGATAAATGCCGGTGAAGACGGATCCCATGCCGAATATCCCCTTGCTTCGAAAGTATTTCTCAAACCACCGCTTGGAAAACTGCTGGCATCAGGCTCCTGCTGAACCAGTGCATTGCTGTCAAACACTTCCATACCCTTGCCTGAGCTGCTGATTTGAAAAAAAGCATCATGCTTTTCTGCCGTGGCACCCGTAAGCGGCTGAAACCAGTGGGTGTAATGTGTGGCTCCTTTGGATATGCCCCATGATTTCATAGCAGAAGCTACCTGGTCAGCTATTTTCCGGTCAATTTTCTGACCCGTTTTTGTTGCAGCCATCACGCTCAGGAAGGCATCTTCACTGAGGTAGCTTTTCATAGCAGCTTCAGTAAAAACGTTTTCGGCAAAATAATCGGAGATTTTTTTGCCCTGATGACGCGTATCAATGGTTTTGGGTTCCGTTACGCGAGCAATAGATTTTAAGCGGAGACTGGTCATGTTGGAGAATTTGCAAGCAAAGGTAAAAGTGTTTTTAATTTTTTTGAAAAAAAATAAAGCATTTATCTATAAATATGAAAATATTGCTTAAAAAAGTGAAAAATATGGTGGATAACCATCCACAATAGAAGATTTGGCGATATTTATTGGAAAAATTAATTAACTTGGCAAACAAGTTTGGATGAAATGATCTTTATTCTTCTTTCCATTTAAGTAATTGCGGATATGATTTTAAAACCATCGCCCTATTTAATTGGGGAACAGAAAAATAATTGGCTATAAACTTTTTTTCGGTTTCCAGGTAATGAAGCCTTTGGTTAATCACTTCGCGGTTGTTTATGAGTGCTGCTTTGTTGTTTGCATCGTTTGAATTGGGGATGGCAGCATAGATATCAACGGCGCGGTTATAATTGGTCTGGACGGTATACAGTAAAGTCCTTGTACTATCTTCAGACTCAGCAAAGAAGTCCGGAAGCTCAAATGCAAATTTTTTCAATTCAAAATAGTCGTTGAAGCTTTCATCACCAAGGGAGAGATATTTATCTGCCAATCTCATCAGCGTGGATATCCGCCCTTCTTTCAGATAAGAACTTCCAGGATTAAAAGCATACGACCTCCTGAAACTATCTTCTTCACGATCCAGTGAATCCAAAGAAAGGAATTGATTGATCGTATCATTGAAATGGAATGTTTCCTGAGGTGATACATGTATGCGCGAAAAATTTCCTGCTGAAAAATCACCGGGAGTTAAGAGTTGATGTTGTAATTGCCACATCGGGTCGTCAGGAAAATGATCATGTATGAATAACTCGGGAGGCACCCGGAAGTACTGACCCGTAAATTGTGGTGCAAACTCATTGCCATCGGTAACTCCGCCGGCTGCCCATGTAACATCTGCCAAAGCCCATGCATCATTTATTTTAAATGCATTCCAGCTATGACTGGAAGTGTAATTTTTGGAGCATGTTCCATCAACCCTTATGCAAATGATGTTGCAACGCCTGCATAATTCCGTAAATAGATTTGCATAGCCGGCACAAACACCTTGTTTAAAACGAAATACTGTGTTGACATCCTGGGGGTTTGAATTTTTTCCCAGGTAACAGTCTACATCATACCGGATGTGAATGGCCATCCATGTATAAATAAAACGCGATTTCTCATTGTCAGAGCTGAAATGGATATTGATAAATTCAATAAGCTCTGAAATAGTGGATGTCTCTTGAGCAGAAAGCCTTTGCGCTATGCTGTCAACTTTCTGAAATGAATCCGATTGTATCTGTGAAAAAACAGGGTCAAATATAAAAATCAACAGAAGGGTGAAACAAGCTTTTTTCACAGAAGTTATGGGGAATCTTTAATGGTTCCTCTATTTTATTTCAGCAATGCATCCGATTGTTTCCTTGCTTCCTCAATCAGCTTCTTCCCCTGATCGTCTGCCGTTTTAATAATCTGAGCTGCTTTCACATCGGTTTCTTTTTTCAGCTTGTCGGCGGCAACTTTGGCAGCAGCTTTTGAAATAGGATCTTTAGCCTGTTCCACCAGCTTATCTGCCGCAGCATAGCCTTGCTTTTTTGTATTGTCGGAGGCAATTACTGCAGCATCGTGTAACTCCCTGGCTTTTGTTTCTGCATCGTGGATGAGCTTGTCTGCCTGCTCTTTTGCCATTGCTTTTCCTTCATCAATTTTTTCTTCCACAATAGCTTTCACTTCTTCTTTAACACTTTCAGTAACGCTCATCGCTGCATCTTTCAACCCTGTTTTGATAACTGGATTAGTTACTGTGCCTCCAATATTCACTTTTACATTGATGGGATCGGGCATGCTGTAATTTGTTCCAACAGCTTTATTAGCGCTTGCAACGAGGTTGTTCATTACTCCAACGGCTTGTGTTCCAAGTTGTGCTTTGGGAATGGCAAGTGTTATGTTATAATCAATTGTTTGATCGAAACCATTCGAACCCTCAATTTTTGCATTGGTGCTGCCAAGTTTTGTGTCAAAGGGTTCTACATTCACTCTTCCGTCTTTAAACCTGAAAGAGAGGTTCACACTTTGGAGTGCCAGTTGCTTGTACTGCGGCATTTTCAATGCATCCGCCATTTTACTTACCGGTTCAAAATTGGAAAGCACCACGTCACCGGTTTTTAATGTTCCGCCTCCTTTTAAAGTATTGAGCTGAGGTTGCATGTGCTGATCAAGTTTGCCCGTAACATTGAAGGAGGAAGAAAATTTACCAGTGCATCTTTCCGCAATAGGTGCCATTTTTTGCACAGTTAAAAATGCTTTAGCAGTTTTTTGAATATCGAAATTGCTCACTGAAAGATTGAAATTTATATCCGGCTCCTTCAAATTGGTGGTGGCATATTTACCTTTCATATTTACCATTCCATCCAGTGTGTAAAATGAAACATCATTTATATCCAAAGCTGCGTTTTGCATGCTCACATTTCCTTTCAGGTTTTGTATCACCAAATCTTCGTAGAGCATCTTTGTGATATTGGTGTTCAGGTTAAAATCAATATTGGAAGGAATTTTAATTACACTCATCGATGCAGTGTCTGGTGCAGACGCAGTGGATCCTGAAGAAGTCATCAGTTCATTTAAGTCTATAAGGCTGGAATTGAGAGTAAGGTTTCCTTTCAGGGTTTCATCTTTTAAATAATAAGCCAGGAAATTATCGAAAGCTCCTGTTGCTTTAATATCACTGTTGCCCATTTTTACATCACAACTATTGAGCGTCACATTCTTCGGGTTAAAGGTCAGCATGAACTGGTTGATGGCAATTCCCTGCGGATACGACTCACTTTTATAATTCATTCCTGCAACTGAAATGTAACCGGCGGCATTAAAATTTTCATACTGCTTTTTTTCAATCGACGACATTCTGCCTTTGGCAGTTACATCAGCTTTTAAGGTGCCGGAGAGATTGGTTCCCTTTTCCAATGGCACCAGATTTTTAATATTGCCCAGGTTCACTGTTCCTCTTACAGCAGCATCGATATTCGCATCAGATATTGGTGTGCTCACATACATGTGTGCATCAAAAGGATCAGTACCCAATTCAACGTGTAGACGTTTCAGGTCAATGATGGTATGATCGGTAACTCCATCAGGATTGTTTACTTTCAAATCAACCTGCACATTTTTTACTGCCGTTGGCAAAGATGG
The DNA here is from genome assembly GCA_039919825.1 of Chitinophagales bacterium. Taxonomy (GTDB): domain Bacteria; phylum Bacteroidota; class Bacteroidia; order Chitinophagales; family UBA10324; genus JACCZZ01. The sequence continues at coordinate 5,595 of JBDSEW010000182.1, forward strand.
GTGCTGGAACATGCCATTCTGAATGGAAAGATTGATTCCATAACCGGGCATTGTTGGATCCTTATATGTTCCCTTCACAAATCCGTCTAATGAAAGGGTACCTGCTGATTTCAGGTTTTTAAAGTCATTTTTATAGATGCCAGGAATAAGGGAAACAAATGAACTGAAAGCAGCTTTCTTTGCGCTGAATTTAATGTCCATTAGAATTTGATCAGTGGGCATTGCAACAAATCCGTCAAAGCCAATTAGAAGGTCATTAAGGCTCAGTTCATTTTCCCTGAAAGTGTATTTACTGTTTTTCATATCCATTTCAAGATCAGCTTTGAGATTTAACTTCACCTC
>JBDSEW010000187.1:0-14167 GCA_039919825.1 Chitinophagales bacterium
TGATTGTCAGCAAAATGTAAAACCGCTTCGGTTTTGCGAGAAAAACCATTGCTTGTTATACTATTGCTTTAAACGGCTACGTTTTTGACAGGTCAAATTTATCCACTAACACCATTTTTATGAAAACGAAAAATCATATTGTCACTGAAATCGGAGGTTGGTTTCTCGCTGCTACATTTCTGTTTGTTGCTGTGAAGTTGATCTTGTTGGTATTCTGATTGATGTTCGGGGAAAATAGCCTTGTATCTTAAAGCGCTCCATTTATGAGGGCGCTTTTTTTAATTTATTAGCTCAAAAGCAGCTGCCTGCCTTCACAATTTCTCGCTATTACCTTATATTATAAGGAGGTTATCAGGAATTTCTACTGCTCTTAAAATTCTTTTTGGCGCCTCTTGGAGAAACAAAGTTGTTTTTATACCTTTGCAATCCGTTTTAAAAAAGCTCATTGAAATAAATGGCACAGAGAATCAGAATTAAGTTATTGTCGTATGATCATAGCCTTGTGGACAAAAGCTGTGAAAAGATTGTGAAAACGGTGCGCAGCACCGGTGCCGTGGTGGCGGGACCCATTCCCCTTCCCACCGAAACCAAGATATTCACCGTGCTGCGTTCACCGCACGTGAATAAGAAAGCCCGCGAACAGTTCAAACTCTGTACATACAAGCGCTTACTTGACATTTACACCTCATCATCCAAAACAGTGGATGCGCTGAGCAAATTAGAATTGCCCAGTGGTGTGGAAATTAACATTAAAGGTTAAAAGACACTACTCCGATGAAAGGCATTATAGGAAAAAAGGTTGGCATGACCAGCTATTTTGACGAAGCAGGAAAGAATATTCCCTGTACCCTTATAGAGGCAGGTCCCTGCGTGGTTACCCAGATCAAAACCAACGATAAGGACGGCTATAGTGCTGTTCAGTTGGGCTATGATACCAAGAAGGACAAGAATACCTCCAAGCCACTTCAGAAGCATTTTGCGAAGGCCGGTACCCCTGCTAAAAGAAAGGTGCTGGAGTTTCGTGATTTCGGTTTAGAGAAAGCCCTTGGAGATACGATCTCTGTTGACATTTTCTCGGAAGGAGATAAGGTTAACGTGGTGGGAATTTCAAAAGGTAAAGGCTTCCAGGGTGTTGTGAAACGTCATGGCTTCCATGGAGTGGGTGGTCAAACCCATGGTCAGCATGATCGTAACAGAGCGCCTGGTTCATTGGGTGGTTCATCGTATCCTTCGAGAGTTTTCAAAGGATTGCGGATGGCCGGACGTGACGGTGGTAAAACCGTGAAAATCCGCAATGTGTCTGTACTGAGAATTTTTGCTGATAAGAACCTGATGGTAGTGAATGGTTGTGTTCCGGGTCCAAAAGGTTCTTATGTTGTTATAAAGAATGAAAATTAAAACGGCTTCACCGCTATAATCGCAGAACCATGAAAGTTGATGTTTTAAAAACAGATGGTAATAAGGCTGGAAGAAGTATTGAACTTCCGGAGTCTTTTTTTGGTGTGGAGCCGAATGATCATGCCATTTATCTCACAGTGAAGCAGTTTCTGGCCAATCAGCGCCAGGGTACACACAAGGCAAAGGAGAAATGGGAAGTATCAGGTTCAACAAAAAAATTACACAAGCAAAAAGGAACCGGCGGATCAAGAAAGGGAAGCATCAAGAGCCCATTGTTTCCGGGTGGAGGAAGAGTATTCGGACCTAAACCTCGTGATTACAGCTTTAAGCTGAACCAGAAGGTAAAGGAACTTGCTAAAAGATCAGCACTTACTTACAAGGCAAAGGACAACGGCATCGCGATTATTGAAGATTTCACGCTTGAAAATCGCAAAACGAAAGGGTTTGTTCAGATCCTGAAAAACCTGGGATTGTCAGATAAGAAAACGATTGTGATTGTAAATGAAGCAGAGAGCCATTTGATGACCGCCAGCCGGAACGTTCAAAAGAGCCGCATTGCAAAAGTGAGTGATTTGAATACGTATGATATTATGAATGCTACAACGCTTGTGTTTGTGGAGAGCAGTTTGAAACATTTTGAAGCAGTTAACAATTAAAAGAGGTACGTAATCATGGGAGAAATACTGATAAGACCATTGATTTCAGAAAAACTGAATTCCCTGAGTCAAAAATTTAATAAGGTTGGATTTGTGGTTGCAAGAAACGCGAATAAGATTCAGATCAAAAATGTAGTGGAGAAAATGTATGGAGTTACCGTGAAGTCGGTAGCTACGTCTCTTCTTCCCGGTAAAACAAAACAACGCAGTACCAGAAAAGGTGTTTCAACAGGGATGAAGAGTCCGATTAAGAAGGCTTATGTAACCCTTGCAAAAGGAGAAGCGATAGACTTCTATGCAAACATCTGATAAAATCAGGATGCAGACACGTTGCTGAGTTAAGAAACGTGAGAAAGGCGAACAGAAATTAACGTTAAAGATTAGCGGAAAAGTAATCAAAGATGGCAGTTAGAAAATTAAACCCGGTTACCCCGGGATCGCGGTTCAGGATTGTCAATGCATTTGCAGAGATAACCACCAGTACTCCGGAAAAGAGTTTGCTGGAACCCATTAAGAAAACGGGTGGCAGAAACAGTGATGGTCATCGTGCCATGCGCTATATTGGTGGCGGTCACAAACAGATGTACCGTATTATCGACTTCAAGCGGGATAAACATGGAGTTCCTGGTGAAGTAAAAACGATTGAATACGACCCCAACCGTTCTGCATTTATTGCACTGATTCATTATAAAGACGGAGAAAAGAGATACATACTCGCTCCTGCAGGTATTAAAGTTGGACAGCCGATCATATCCGGTCCCGACGCTCCTCCTGAAATAGGAAATGCATTATTCCTGAAAGACATTCCGCTCGGTACTATTATTCACAACATTGAGCTTCATCCTGGAAAGGGTGGTGCAATGGCCCGCAGCGCCGGTGCGAATGCACAATTGAGTGCCAAGGAAGGAAAGTACGCCATCATCAAATTGCCTTCCGGTGAAAATAGGATGGTATTGTCAAATTGCATTGCAACGATCGGTTCTGCATCCAATTCAGATCACAATACAGAAAGATCAGGAAAGGCAGGCCGTAATCGCTGGAAAGGAGTTCGTCCGCGTGTTCGTGGTGTAGCGATGAACCCGGTAGATCATCCAATGGGTGGTGGAGAAGGAAAAGCATCAGGAGGGCATCCCCGTTCAAGAACTAGTAAGTATGCGAAGGGAATGAAGACACGCCATCCTAAAAATGTTTCGAATAAATTCATCATTAGCAGGAAAAAGAAATAAGCATTTAACAATTGGCAGCAATCAAATAATAGTTGCAGCCGGCAATCACCAATTACTAATCACCCATTGTAAAGAATGAGCAGAAGTATAAAAAAGGGACCTTACGTAGATCACAACCTTCAGGAGAAAGTCGATAAAATGACCACTACCGGAAGGAAAATTGTGATTAAGACATGGTCACGGCGGTCCACCATTACCCCTGAGTTTGTGGGTAACACATTTGCTGTGCACAACGGTAATAAGTTCATCCCGATCTATGTGAGCGAAAATATGGTAGGCCATAAGCTCGGAGAATTTGCCCCAACCCGGAATTTTAAAGGTCACTCATCAAAGAAAATCAGTTAAGCCATGGCAGAAGCTAGAGCCATATTAAGAAATTGTCCTTCATCCCCTCGTAAGATGAGGTACGTTGCTGACATGATACGTGGCATGGATGCAGAGAAAGCATTGTTTGTGCTCCAGCACAGCGCAAAGTACGGTGCAAAACCGATGCAAAAACTATTGCTTTCAGCGATTGACAATTGGGAGAAAAAGAATGAAGGAGTGCGCAGTGAAGACGCTCACCTGATTGTAAAAACACTCTTTGTTGATGGTGGTGCTATGCTGAAACGCTGGTTGCCGGCTCCACATGGCCGTGCTTACAAAAAGAGGAAGCGCTCTAATCATGTAACAATGGTGGTTGATTCAAAAAGTATCGTTGCGGAGAAGGCAGGAAAAAAAATAGATAAAGCAGCAGAAGATAAAGCAGCACCGCCTGCAATAGCACCTGTAAAGAGAACAACGAGAAGAAAGAAGGCAGAGAAAGTAGAAGCATCAGCATAAACTAAATAACCCAATAGAATAAAATAACTGCATGGGACAAAAAGCAAATCCGATTGGTAACCGACTCGGAATCATTAGAGGATGGGAATCCAACTGGTACGGTGGACGTGAGTTTGCCGCAAACCTGGTAGGGGATGAGAAAATCCGCAACTACCTTAGGGCACGTATTACCAAAGGTGGCCTCGCGCAAATTGTGATTGAAAGAACACTCAACCGTATTACGATCACTATTCACACTTCACGTCCAGGTATAATCATCGGCAAAGGTGGAGGAGAAGTAGATAGGATTAAAGAAGAATTGAAAAAGCTCACGGACAAAGAAGTGCAGATCAATATTGTTGAAATTCGCCGTCCGGAGATTGAAGCTGCGATTGTAGGTGACACCATTGCCCGCCAGATTGAAGCGCGTATTAACTATCGCCGCGCAATTAAGATGGCATTGGCTTCTGCACTGAGAATGGGAGCTGAAGGAATAAAAGTAAGAATCAGTGGCAGGTTAGGTGGTGCGGAAATAGCACGTTCTGAAGAGATCAAGCAGGGTCGTGTTCCACTGCATACTTTCCGTGCTGATATTGACTATGCCTTAGCCGAAGCACAAACTGTTTATGGTAAAATTGGAATCAAAGTATGGATATGTAAGGGTGAGATTTATGGCAAACGTGACCTTTCACCTAACGTAGGGCAGAAAACAAATGAAATGCAGCGTCCGAAAGGAAGCGGTGGTGGAGGCGATAGAGAGCGCGGAGATCGTGGTGGTGGAAGAAGAAGTGGCGGTGGAAGAGGCAAGGATCGCGAACGTCCTGATAAGGATTAGCAGTTCAGAAGCAGGACCAATGAAGAATTAAGTGATAAGCAAGAAAAAGTAAAGAGCAGTTAAGATGTTACAACCGAAGAAAACCAAGTATCGCAAAACCCAGCGTGGCAAAATGAAGGGTAATGAACAGCGTGGGTTCACACTCTCGTTTGGTTCATTCGGACTGAAAACCCTTGATGAAGCCTGGTTAACTGATAAGCAGCTTGAAGCAGCACGTGTGGCTTTAACACGTCACATGAAGCGCGAAGGACAGGTGTGGATCCGTGTTTTTCCTGATAAGCCATTGACAAAAAAGCCTGCTGAAGTTCGTATGGGTAAGGGAAAAGGAAATCCGGAAGGATGGGTAGCTCCTGTTAAACCGGGGAGGATTCTCTTTGAAGCAGAAGGTGTAGCATTGAATATTGCAAAGGAAGCAATGCAACTGGCAGCCGATAAATTACCGGTGCATACCAAGTTTATAGTAGCAAGAGATTACAAAGCATAAAAAAGTGAAGCATAATGGCTAAGAAAAAATTAAACCTGAAGGATCTTACAACTGCTGAAGTAGTTGAAAAATTAAAGGAAGATGGTGCGCATTACACCAAGATGAAATTCAATCACGTGGTAACCACTCTTGAAAATCCCATGACTCTGCGCCAGCTTAGGAGAGATATCGCCCGAATGAAGACGGAATTGAAACACCGGTCCCTGACGGAAACAAAGGTGGAAAACAAGTAATTACAATTGGGAGATAGCAATCCTGATCAACAAATAAAGAGTTACGAAATTCATGGAAAGAAATCTTAGAAAGTCGAGAATAGGTGTAGTCACCAGCAATAAGATGAGCAAAACCATTACGGTTTCCATCGAAAGAAAGGTGAAGCATCCGCTGTACGGCAAATACCTCAAGAAGACCAAAAAAATGATGGCGCATGATGAGCAGCAGCAGTGTTCCATTGGGGATACAGTTCGCATTATGGAAACCAAGCCTGTGAGCAAAAACAAACGGTGGCGGTTGGTGGAGATCATTGAAAAAGTAAAATAATTATCTGCTGGTTGTTTAGAGAAAGCGCAGTTGAAAAATTTGCGAATCCGGAACAGCTGGCAATTCAAACGAAAAGAATAAAGGAGCAATGATACAGACAGAATCAAGATTGACGGTGGCAGATAACAGCGGGGCACGTGAAGTGCTGGTGATTCGCCTGTTGGGGCATTCACATCAGCGCTACGCATCTGTTGGAGATGTGGTGATTGTAACAGCAAAAGATGTGATTCCCGCGGGCCAGTTGAAAAAGGGAACTGTTTCCAAAGCGGTCATCGTAAGAACAAAAAAGAGAATTCGCAGAAAGGATGGCTCTTACATCCGATTCGACGACAATGCATGTGTGCTCCTCAATCCATCTGATGAGCCCAGAGGCACCCGCATCTTTGGTCCTGTTGCAAGAGAATTGCGTGAGAAGCAGTTTATGAAGATTATTTCCTTAGCACCTGAAGTACTTTAAACCATGAGCAATAAAAAAAATACAACCACCCGCTTTAAAACTAAAACACATGTAAAGAAAAATGACATGGTGTATGTCCGTTCGGGTGATGACAAAGGAAAGAAAGGTCGTGTGCTGGAAGTGATGGTAGATAAGATGAAGGCACTGGTGGAGGGAGTGAACATTGTTTCACGCCATACCAAACCAAATGCAAAGAATACACAGGGTGGCATTGTGAAGAAGGAAGCGCCCGTGCACATTTCCAAGCTGATGTTGCTGGACCCTAAAGATGGTAAGCCAACCCGCGTGGGAAGAAAGCGTGAAAATGAAAAGTCAGTGCGTTTCGCCAAAGGGAGGATTCGTTCGGGCCAGGTGATTAAATAAAATACTTAAAGAAGCAGCGTAATGGAAAAATACATTCCCAGGTTAAGAAAGCACTACGAAGAAAATGTGGTGCCTGCCTTAAAGAAACAGTTCAATTTTAAGTCGAGCATGCAGGTGCCCCGCCTGGAAAAGATTGCAATTAACCAGGGTGTTGGTGCAGCAACTGCAGATAAAAAACTGATCGACTCTTCAGTGGCAGAAATCAGTGCAATTACGGGTCAGCGGGCTGTTTCTACCAAATCGAAGAAGGATATCTCCAACTTCAAATTGAGAGTTAATACACCGATAGGCGTTCGGGTTACGCTCAGGGGTGAAAGGATGTATGAATTTCTGGATCGTTTTATCTCTGTTGCGCTTCCACGGGTGCGCGATTTTAAAGGGGTGAACGACAAGAGTTTCGATGGGCGTGGTAACTACAGCTTGGGAGTAACAGAGCACATCATTTTTCCTGAAATCGATATTGATAAAATTACCAAAATGAATGGTATGGATATCACTTTCGTAACCAGCTCCAACGACGACGACGAGGCAAAAGCATTGCTCACTGAACTGGGCATTCCGTTCAAAAAAGATAAATAATCAAATGGCAAAAGAATCAGTAAAAGCAAGAGAAAGAAAACGTGCCCGCATGACAGCTAAATATGCTGAGAAGCGGAAAGCCTTGAAAGCTGCCGGCGATTATGCTGCGTTGGATAAGCTTCCTAAAAATGCTTCTCCTGTGCGCATGCACAACCGTTGCCAGATAACAGGTCGTCCGAAAGGATACATTGGTCAATTTGGAATTTCGAGAATAAAATTCCGTGAACTGGCGCTGAATGGCAAGATTCCCGGCGTAACAAAAGCCAGCTGGTAATCTTTTTTGCAACTAATAATTAACTACTAATTACTCCTATTAAATAAAATGGTAACTGATCCAATAGCTGACTACCTCACCCGCATGCGGAATGCATTGAGTGCGAATCATCGGATTGTGGAAATTCCTTCCTCTAATCTTAAGAAACGCCTTACAGAAATCCTGTACGATAAAGGATACATTCTTAAATATAAATTTGAAGACAGCGATCATGGTAGCGGCTTGATTAAAATTGCGTTGAAATACAACCAGGTAACCAAACAACCTGCTATTCGTTCGTTGCGCAGAGTGAGCCGACCGGGATTAAGAAGATACAAGGGTGCGGGTGAATTACCAAAGGTGATGAATGGATTGGGCATTGCAGTAATCTCCACTTCGAAAGGGTTAATGACGGACAAAGAAGCGAAGACGCAGAAGATTGGTGGTGAAGTACTTTGCTACATTTTTTAAAGATCTAATTGAGTTTAAACAAGAAATAATTCATCATGTCACGCATAGGAAAAATGCCGGTTGCATTGCCAAAAGGAGTAACGTTTTCTGTTTCTCCTGCCAATGAAGTTACCGTTAAAGGGCCGAAGGGACAACTGACTCAAAAGGTCGATCCTGACATTACCTTCACTACTGAAGATGGTCAGGTGGTTGTTAACCGCCCCACCAATCAGAAACGTCACAAGGCTTTGCATGGTTTATACCGCGCACTGCTGGCCAATATGATGAAAGGTGTGACTGACGGATATGAAAAGAAAATGGAACTGGTGGGTGTGGGTTTTCGTGCCACTGTTACTGGTCAGCTTTTAGAATTGTCTGTTGGTTATTCTCACCCGGTAATTATTTCGTTACCAAAAGAAATTAAAGCTTCTGCAGAGCAGTTGAAAGGACAGAACCCAATCATTACCCTGCAGAGTTTTGACAAGCAATTGCTGGGTCAGTTAGCGGCTAAGATTCGGATGGTAAGAAAACCTGAGCCTTACAAAGGCAAGGGTATCAAATACGGTGGTGAAGTGCTGCGCCGCAAAGCTGGTAAGTCTGCTGCAACGGGTGCTAAATAAAATAAACTGAAACGATCTACTATAAATTCCGTGGGTGCTAAAAACAAATAAAATGGTTAGAAAGGAAGCAAGAAGAGAGAAGATTCGCAGAAGAATCCGCAAGAAACTTTCAGGTACAAAAGAAAGACCCCGTCTTTCAGTGTACCGCAGTAACAGTGAGATTTATGTTCAGATCATAGATGATTCACAGGGCCATACACTGGTTGCTGCTTCTTCACGAGATATGAAAAATCTGACAGGTACCAAGATTGAAAAATCAAAAGAAGTGGGCAAAGCAATTGCAAAGCAGGCAGCCGATGCAGGCATTACTACAGTTTTGTTTGATCGTGGCGGCTACCTTTATCATGGGCGTGTGAAAGCTGTGGCAGATGGTGCCCGTGAAGGCGGACTTCAATTTTAATTTTTAAAGCATACAATTAAATCAGGTAACAAGAAATTCGAACAACAAAAAATGGCGCAAGCAAATATTCAACGGGTAAAAGCCAGCGAACTTGATCTGAAAGACAAAGTGGTGAACATTCAGCGTGTAGCGAAAGTTACAAAGGGTGGTCGCACTTTTAGTTTTTCTGCCCTCGTGGTAGTGGGTGATGGAAATGGAATTGTTGGTCAGGGGCTGGGTAAAGCACGTGAAGTTCAGGAAGCTATTACCAAAGGCATCGACGATGCTAAAAAAAATTTGGTAAAAGTACCGATCTATAAAGGAACCATTCCTCATGAGCAGATAGCCAAATTCAGTGCTTCCAAAGTCTGGATAAAGCCAGCATCTCATGGAACAGGTGTTATTGCAGGTGGTGCGATGCGCGCAGTATTGGAAAGTGCTGGTGTAACAGATGTGTTGGCGAAATCGCTGGGATCTACCAATCCACACAATGTGGTTAAAGCTACTATCAAAGCTTTGTCACTGGTGAGAGATCCGTTGGTAATTTCACAAACCCGTAACCTTAATCTGAAAAGAATCTTTAATGGTTAATTTGTCGGGAAATTTTTCCGGAAAAAAGTGAGTCAGCTTCACCGAATGAGGCACTCATCAAATCACCCAATAGAAAAATAACAATGGCAAAAATCAAAATCACCCAGGTAAAAAGTGCAATCGACCGACCGGAGCGTCAGAAGAGAACAATTGTTGCGCTGGGTATCCGCAAATTGAATGTACCGGTAGTAAAGGAAGACTCTGCGCAAATTCAGGGGATGCTTACCAAGGTGAAACATTTAGTGACAATTGAAAAAATTTAAGCATGAATCTCAGTAATCTTAAACCCGCCAAAGGGTCAGTTAAGAAGGTTAAGCGTATTGGTCGTGGTCAGGGAAGTGGTCACGGTGGAACCTCCACACGTGGTAACAAAGGTGCTGGCCAGCGGTCGGGTAACAAAAGCAGAAGAGGCTTTGAAGGTGGTCAAATGCCGTTGCAACGCCGTCTTCCTAAGTTCGGGTTCAAGAATCCTTTTCGCAGGGAATTTGAAGTGATCAACCTTGGAAGACTTCAGGAATATGTAGATAAATACAATCTTACTGCCATCAACCACGAGATACTTCTTGAGCATGGAATTATCACTAAAAAGGACCGGGTGAAAATTCTTGGTACAGGCGAACTCACAGCAAAACTTGATGTAAAAGTAAATGCGGTAAGCGAAGCGGCAAAGAAAGCCATTGAAGCTGCCGGTGGCACAGTTAACCTTATTTAATCGGGTACATGAAACGTTTCTTTCAAACCATACAAAACATCTGGAAAATCGAAGACCTGCGTCAAAGGATTCTTTATACGCTTGGTCTCATTTTCGTTTACAGGGTAGGTTCCTACATTGTGCTTCCGGGTGTTGATCCGGTGCAGCTTGAATCGGTAACACAACAGGGTGCCAAAGGAATTTTTGGCTTGCTGGATATTTTTGCAGGAGGAGCTTTTTCCCGGGCTTCCATTTTTGCATTGGGTATCATGCCGTATATCTCTGCCTCTATTGTGATGCAACTGGTAACGCTCGCTATTCCAACTTTCCAGAAGATGCAGAAAGAAGGAGAGAGTGGCCGCCGTAAAATCAACAACATCACCCGTTGGCTTACTGTAATTATTACTGCGGCACAGGCATCAGGGTATGTAGTTTATTTAAGGAGCGGTATTGGAGCAAACGTCGTGATCAGTCCTGGTCTATTCTGGATTTCATCGGTAGTAATTCTTACTGCGGGCACCATATTTATAATGTGGATGGGAGAAAAAATTACTGACCGCGGTATCGGAAATGGTATTTCCCTTTTAATCATGGTTGGCATTATTGCCCGGTTACCCTTTGCATTCATTGCGGAATTTGAAAGCCGTTTGAATGAAGGTGGTGGCCTGGTGTCATTCCTGCTGGAGCTCGCAGTATTGCTGGCAGTAATTGTTGTAGTGATTCTCCTGGTACAGGGAACAAGAAAAATTCCCGTGCAGTATGCAAAAAGAGTTGTAGGAAACAAGCAGTATGGTGGTGTGAGGCAGTACATTCCTTTAAAGGTAAATGCAGCGGGTGTGATGCCGATAATTTTTGCACAGGCGCTGATGTTTATTCCAGCAACAGTGGCTCAGTTTTTTCCAAACTCTGCAGCAATGCAGGGTGCTACTTCATTTACCGATCCTGGGTCGTTCTGGTACAACTTTGTAGATCTGTTGCTGATTGTGATTTTCACCTATTTCTATACAGCCATCATTGTAAATCCTATTCAAATGGCGGATGACATGAAACGCAACGGTGGATTTATTCCGGGAGTTAAACCGGGAAAACAAACTGCGAATTTTATTGATACGGTAATGTCAAGGATCACGCTGCCCGGAGCTTTGTTTCTGGCGTTTGTGGCAATCATGCCTTCCTTTGCAAGTGCTTTTGGTGTAAATAGTCAATGGGCAAACTTTTATGGTGGCACATCCCTGCTGATCATGGTAGGTGTTATCCTGGATACACTTCAACAAATAGAAAGTCATTTACTGATGCGGCATTATGATGGACTGATGAAATCAGGACGTATTAAGGGCAGAACAGCAGTAAGTGTTTAGATAAAGAATGATCTATTACAAGACATCGGAAGAAATTGAATACATCCGACAGAGTTCTTTGCTTGTTTCGAGAGCTTTAGCCGAAGTGGCTAAACATGTTAAACCTGGTGTAACAACCATCCGGCTTGATAAGCTTGCGGATCAGTTTATTCGTGATCATGGAGGTGTTCCTGCTTTTCTCGGGTATCGTGGTTTTCCAAATTCAGCATGCATTTCTGTGAATGAGGTGGTGGTTCATGGAATTCCCGGTGAGATCGTGTTGAAAGAGGGTGATATTGTTTCGGTGGATGTTGGAGTATTGCTGGAAGGGTTTTATGGCGACAGCGCTTACACTTTCCCGGTAGGAGAAATAGATGCTGATAAACAAAGATTGCTGAAGATCACGAGGGAATCACTGGAGTTGGGAGTAGAGCAGGCAAAGATTGGAAAGCGAATAGGAGATATTGCTTCTACCATTCAGGAATTTGTAGAAAAGAATGGTTATTCAATTGTGAGAGAATTGGTGGGGCATGGTGTAGGAAAAAAATTGCATGAAGATCCTGAAGTGCCGAACTACGGAAAAAGGGGATCAGGTGCTAAATTGATGGAGGGATTGGTGATAGCGATTGAGCCAATGGTGAACATGGGTAAAAGGAATGTGATGCAGGCAAATGATGGTTGGACCATTTTTACAGAAGACCATAAACCTTCAGCACATTTTGAGCATACGGTAGCTATAACAAAAAATGGCCCTGACGTTCTAACAAATTTTGAGTTCATGGAAGAAATAGTAGCAGCTTCTGTTTCGGATTGAAAAGAAATCAAAAGGATGTAAATCAGGGAAAGGTTAAAAAATTCACGAATAAAACCGATATTTGCACCCTCAAATTTTGAATGGCTAAACAGGATCTTATTAAACAGGACGGCACGATCACGGAATCGTTATCAAATGCCATGTTTCGCGTCCGCCTTGAAAACGGCCACGAGATTATAGCAACTATTTCAGGAAAGATGCGCATGCACTACATCCGTATTCTTCCCGGTGATAAAGTAACAGTGGAAATGTCACCTTACGATCTTACGAGGGGAAGAATTACATACCGTTTTAAATAGCATTGTCAGCAGACAGAAAAACACAGAGGTCTAATTTCAGGAACGCATAAAACATAACCGATGAAAGTAAGAGCATCCATTAAACGAAGAAGCCCGGAGTGTAAAATTGTACGCAGAAAGGGAAAGCTGTATGTGATCAACAAAAAGAATCCGCGCTACAAGCAGCGCCAGGGTTAAGTGCTGTGAACACTGCGAAAAATGTTTTGCAATAATTAAACGAAATAACAATCAAGATTAACAATACAACATGGCGAGAATTTCTGGTGTTGACTTACCAAAGAATAAACAGGGATATGTAGGCCTTGCCTACCTTTTTGGCATTGGCCAGTCGGCTGCTAAAAAAATTCTTCTGGAAGCAGGTGTAGATATTACCAAAAAGGTAAAGGATTGGGATGACGATGAGTTGAATTCTATTCGTACCATCATCAACAACGATTGGAAGGTGGAAGGCGCGCTTCGTTCAGAGGTACAGTTGAACATTAAGCGATTAATGGATATCGGTTGCTACCGTGGTATTCGCCACAGGAAGGGATTACCCACCAGGGGACAACGCACCAGGACCAATTCCAGAACAAGAAAAGGTAAACGTAAGACAGTGGCAGGCAAGAAGAAAACACCGGCTAAGAAATAAAATAGTCAGTAATGTATTTTTAACATTACTCATCAATCAGTAAACGAATCAAGCACAATGGCTGAGACAAAAAAGACATCTAAGAAGCGCAGTATTAAAGCAGAACCTGAAGGACACGTCCACATTCAGGCCAGCTTTAATAATATCATTATCACTTTTACCAATAAAACAGGCCAGGTGATCTCCTGGTCATCTGCAGGAAAAATTGGTTTTAAGGGTTCTAAAAAGAATACCCCTTATGCTGCACAACTTGCAGCGCAGGACGCAGCCAAGGTGGCTCATGATTCGGGAATGCGCAAAGTAGAAGTCTTCGTGAAAGGACCTGGTTCAGGACGTGAATCTGCAATTCGTTCAATTTCTTCTTCCGGCATTGATGTTACATTGATCAGGGACATCACCCCATTGCCTCACAACGGCTGCAGGCCAGCCAAGAAAAGAAGGGTTTAATACCTTTTCACAGGGTAGCATACTTAGTTAACAAACTCATTACACAGTAGTAAATAGTAACATGGCAAGATTCACTGGTTCAAAAGCTAAAGTAAACAGGAGATTCGGAGAGCCCATCATGGGGTACACCAAGTCATTGGAGAAGAAAAGTTATCCTCCTGGCATGCATGGTCAATCGCGGAAGAAGAAGCAACCTTCAGAATATGCGACGCAGTTAAAGGAAAAGCAAAAAGCAAAAATGACCTATGGGTTGCTGGAGCGCCAGTTTGCACGTTTCTACAATGAGGCTGTTCGTAAGAAAGGTGTTACGGGAGAA